>JAFLUV010000063.1 GCA_022508635.1 Prevotellaceae bacterium | reverse complement strand
CCTGCTGAAACTATGAAAGAATACGCCCTAATTGGATTGCAAAAGACATAACTGGAGCGTAAAATTTCCCTAACTGGGGCGTGAAGGTCGCTACATTTGCAAAATAAGATTGTGCGGGAAAGAGAATAGGGCAAGACATGTATCTTCTCTGGCTGGGAGAAGACGGTCTTGCCCTATTCTCTTGTGATATTAGTTTCTACAGATGTCGGAGAAGTCCCTCGACGAAATAGAACTACCGATGCTATCTGGCGCTGACGAACTCGTCAAGGAAACGCACGTCGTTTTCACTGAACATGCGCAAGTCCTTTACCTGATACTTCAGGTTGGTAATGCGCTCTATACCCATTCCGAAAGCGTAGCCGGTATAGACATTGCTGTCGATGCCATTGGCTTCGAGCACAGCAGGGTCAACCATTCCACAGCCAAGTATTTCCAGCCAGCCGGAACCTTTGCACATGGAGCAGCCTTTTCCGCCGCAGATGGTGCAGCTGACATCCATTTCGGCACTGGGTTCCGTAAAGGGGAAGTAACTGGGGCGCAGACGTATCTTCGTGTCAGGACCAAACAATTCTTGTGCAAACAGAAGCAGAACCTGCTTGAGGTCGGTAAAGCTGACATTCTTGTCTATATACAAGCCTTCTACCTGATGGAAGAAACAATGGGCACGAGCACTTACTGCCTCGTTGCGATAGACACGTCCGGGGCAAAGAATGCGGATAGGAGGCTGAGTCGTCTCCATGACACGAGACTGTACGCTGCTGGTGTGCGAACGCAGGATAATGTCAGGATGCGTCTCTACGAAGAAGGTGTCCTGCATGTCACGAGCAGGATGGTCGTCTGCAAAGTTCAGGCTGCTATAGACATGCCAGTCGTCTTCTACTTCGGGACCTTCTGCCAGGGTAAAACCGAGACGGCTGAAGATGTCCACAATCTCATTCTTGACAATCGTGAGCGGATGGCGCGAACCAAGAGGGGTGGGGTACGGTGTGCGTGTGAGATCCAGAGAAGCTTCATCGGTGCTGGATGCAGTATCGGCATTCTCCTTTAGTGCATTGATCTTCTCGTGTGCGAGCGTCTTCAGTTCGTTTATCTTCATGCCCACCTCTTTCTTCAACTCCGCAGGCACACTCCTGAAGTCGTTCATCAATTGTGATATCTCTCCTTTTTTGCTCAGGTACTTGATGCGCAGGATTTCTGCCTCTTGGGCACTTTTTGCTTCAAGGTTAGCTATTTCCTGCATCAAATGATGTATTTTCTCTATCATATTCGGCTTTTTCTTTCTTTTTTCGCATGCAAAGGTAATCATTTCCGCGGAAAACATTGTACTTTATGAAAAAATAACTGTAATTTTGCAAGAATTTTGGGATTTTAAGAAGCAAAATGAGCATTAAGTGCAACTTGATTCGGCTCGCTATTATGGTCACGGCGATGCTTCTGCTTGTGGGCTGCGGCGGTGAAGGGAAGACTTCCGCCTCTGCGTCATACTCTGAAGAAAATGAAGAGCTGAACGATAGTCTCCCACCGATTGAAGAGACAGAAGAAGAAGAGGATCTGGGACTGGAAAGGGACGGGAGAGCACAAATAGACAGCGTGTTCAACGACTTCCTCTTTGCCTACCTTCACAGTCGTTCTCTGCGTCGCGAACGCACGTTGCATCCTTTGCGTCTGGAGCACAGCACACGTCCCGCAGAGATGCTCGAGCAGTTTGATCCCGAATTTGAGTTCAGTTTCCTTTCCGGCGAGTATTTCACGACGCTCTATGGCAGTGTAGCGCAAATGCAAGCGGATGACGACGGCGAGCAGGAGAACGATTCTCTGGTGAACGTACAGCGCATCAATCTGAACGATGGCACCATACGCAATTATCTCTTTCAACGCGAGGACAGACGCTGGCAGCTTACGACGATCCGTGAAGCAACGTTCGATGACGATGACCTTAGTGACTTTCTGAATTTCTATGCACAGTTCAGTACCGACAGCCTTTTCCAAAGGCATTCCATTGCCAACCCGTTACGCATCTCCCTGCAAGAGTTCGACGACGAAGAGGAAAGCATTGACGGCACCATCCACGTCGACCAGTGGCAGACATTCTGTCCTGAAGTACCAGGCGGCATTATTTCGAACATTCGCAAAAATCAACACTACGGATCACATAAAATTATACTGCGCAAGAGCGGAATGTCTGACGGCATGCAAGAGATATTTACCTTCACTCGGGAGAGAGACGTATGGCGTCTGACCAAATACGAGAACTGAACAGATGCACACAGAACTGATATACGATGCTTCCCTGCTGGAGCATAACACATTTGGCATCGAAGCAAAAGCCCGTATGCTCCTGACCTACGACTCGGAGTCGGCACTTTGCGCCGCCCTTGACGATATACACCGGCAGTACAAGGATATCCCCATGCTCCACATCGGCTGTGGCAGCAACCTGCTTTTTCTCGGTGATTATCCTGGTGTTGTGCTCAAGTCTGCCATCAAAGGCATACAGCTGTTGGACGAAAGCCCGGACAGTGTACTGGTGGAAGTGGGTGCCGGTGAAGTGTGCGATGACTTCATTGCCCATGCAATTGCTGTAGGTTGGTACGGCATGGAGAACCTTTCGCTCATCCCCGGGCAGGTGGGAGCAGCTGCCGTGCAGAACATCGGTGCATACGGTGTGGAAGTCTGCGATGTCATCCACGAAGTGAGGGGCATCAGTCTGCAAGATGGTTCGGCACGCAGATGGAAGCGTGACGAATGTGGATACGGCTATCGGCAGAGCATCTTCAAGACAGACCTTTTTGGGAAATATGCCATTACGCATGTTACCTTCCTGCTCAGCAAACACTTTGATCCAAAGCTTCAGTACGGCGGTCTCGTGAAGGCTGTCGGGGAAGCAGGGCTCTCGGAAGAGACACTTACAGCAGAAGAATTACGACAAGTCATCATAGGCATCCGCCGCGCCAAACTTCCTGACCCAAAGGATCAGGGCAATGCTGGCAGCTTCTTCAAGAATCCCATCGTAACGAAAGAGAAAGCAGAACAGCTTCTTACAGAATTTCCGACGATGCCATACTATCCTGCTGACAATGAAAGGGTCAAGCTGGCGGCAGGATGGTTGATAGAGCAGGCCGGATGGAAGGGAAAGAGCCTCGGTCCTGCTGCCGTTCATGACCGTCAGGCACTGGTGCTCGTCAACAAGGGAGGAGCATCGGGGAGTGATATCCAGAAGCTTTGCGAAGCTGTTAGGAAGGATGTAGGAGAACGTTTTGGCATCGAGCTCTCGCCAGAAGTAAACATGATATGAAAATTACATTCCTCGGAACAGGTACAAGCATCGGCGTTCCTCAGATAGGCTGTCAATGCGAAGTATGCACCAGCAGTGACCCTCGTGACCGTCGTCTGCGTGCATCAGCTCTTTTCGAGGACATAGCCACAACGGACGGAGGCGAAGGTACGCGAATCCTTTTGGACTGCGGCCCAGACTTCCGCGAACAGATGTTGCGCATCGGTATGCGATCGCCTCTTGATGCCGTGCTTATCACCCATGAGCACTACGACCACGTGGGTGGCATTGATGACCTGCGTCCCTTTTCCTACGAGCATGCGCTTCCTCTCTATGCCGATGCTTATACCTGCGAACACCTGAGGCAACGTTTGCCCTATTGTCTGGTAAACCACAGCTATCCGGGAATCCCGCAGCTTCAGCTCAAAGAGATACAAGAAGGTGAACGGATGCAGATAGGTTCGCTTCAGGTTATTGCTATTGGTGTGATGCACGGCAAGCTGCCTATCTTGGGGTATCGCATTGGCAATGTTGCCTACCTTACGGATATGACTGAACTCTGTCCATCTTCACTGCCTTTACTCCAAGGCATACGCCTGCTTATTATCGGAGCACTGCGTCACACGCATCACCTCACGCACCAAACGGTGGAACAAGCCATCAGCTTCAGCCGCAGTCTGGGCGACATACCGACTTATTTCATCCACATGAGCCATCAGGCAGGCCTCCATGCCATAGAAGAACAGAAGCTTCCTGAGGGCTTCCACTATGCCTACGACGGCCAGACCCTCTATATTGATTAACTATGTGAGGGTTAATAAAAATGAAACAGGACTGCGTCAGCTCCTTGATACGTTCTTTACGCCTCTCACGGTCTTCAGCTTCTTGATGATTTGCTGCAAGCGGCTTGTATCGTCAAGCATGACGGTGAGTGTGCCGCTGAAGAGGCCGTCGTGGCTATCTATGCTGATGCTACGGAGCAGTACTCTCTCCTCCTTGCTGATGATGTTGGTAATGTTGTTGACGATGCCGATGTCGTCGTTGCCAATGACGTGGAGGGTAATAGGGTATTGACTGCCACGCTTGCCTGCCCACTTTGCCTGGACGATGCGATAACCGAAACGCTGACGAAGCTGAGGCGCGTTTGGACAGTCCTCACGATGTATCTTGATGCCGCCGCCATTGGTGACGAAACCGAAGACGTCGTCGCCGTAGACAGGTTGACAGCAACGTGCCATCTGGAAGTCAAGCCCCTTCAGATTTTCATCGATGACCAGTACGTCGCTGTTCTCTGTTTGCCGCTTTGTCTTTGCATCCTCGGGCATGACGAACTGGTTGGCACTCTGTATGGGAGTCGTCTTTTCGAACTCTCCGTGGGCGTAGCGTTGCTGTTGGGCATAGGTTTCGAGTACCTCGTTCATCTCGATCTTGCCGTCGGCAAGAGCTGCGTAAAAATCTGTAACGATGCGGTAGCCGAGTTTTGTCATGGTATGCATGAGGACAGGCTCTTCATAGTCGAGCTTCTTGTTCTTCATCTTTCGTTCCAGCTCTTCCTTTGCAAGGAGTGCCTGCCGGCTTTCCATCTCCTTGAGGCTTTGCCGCACCTTGGCACGGGCTCTTGTCGTGGTGACGATGCTCAGCCAGTCCCGCTTAGGTGTCTGATTGCTGTTGGTCAGAACTTCCACTTGGTCGCCGCTTTGCAGCTTCTGTCGAATGGTGACGTTCTTGCCACCGATGCGGGCTCCTACGCACTGGTTACCTACCTTGGAGTGAATGTGGTAGGCAAAGTCAAGGACGGTGGCTCCAATCGGGAGCTTGAAGATATCTCCTTTAGGCGTGAAGACAAAAACTTCATCCTCTTTCAGGTCGAGGCGGAAGTGATCCATGAGCTGTGCGTCATCGTTTGCCTCCAAGGCACTGCGTACACCAGCAAGCCATTCCTCTACGCCGCTCTGTCCGCTTTTCACGCCCTTGTAGCGCCAATGAGCTGCCAGACCATGCTCTGCGATGTCGTCCATTCGTTCAGTCCTTATCTGCACCTCCACCCACTTTTGCTCTGGACCGAGGACGGTGATGTGCAAGCTCTCGTAGCCGTTGCTTTTTGGTACAGAAAGCCAGTCGCGCATACGCTTCGGGTTGCTCTGGTACATGTCGGTGATAATGCTGAACACCTGCCAGCACTCCATCTTCTCGCGCTCCGGCGGTGATTGTAGGATGATGCGGATGGCAAAGAGGTCGTATACACCATCGACATCGACATGCTGCTTCTGCATCTTTTGCCAGATAGAATAAATGCTCTTTGTGCGTCCCTTCATGTGATACTGCAGGCCGGCAGCCTTCAGTTTCTCGTCAAGAGGCTTTAGGAACCGCTCAAT
Source organism: Prevotellaceae bacterium (assembly GCA_022508635.1). GTDB lineage: Bacteria > Bacteroidota > Bacteroidia > Bacteroidales > Bacteroidaceae > Physcousia. Next base: position 6,431 of record JAFLUV010000063.1, on the reverse strand, counting down.
GTAGGCATCGCGGTTGCGCTTCGTCTCGTTGAGCTTCTCTTTGATGTGGTAGTAGGCATCGTGTTCCAGATACTTGAGACTGAGGTCTTCCAACTCACTCTTCAGCTTGTAGAGCCCAAGCTTGTGTGCAAGTGGAGCATAGAGATATGCTGCCTCCATCGAGACCTTGCGCTGTGCCTCTACGTTCTTCGTATCCTTTATCTTGCGCATGATGCAGGTTCGGTTCGCTATCATGATGAGGATGACGCGCATGTCATCGGCAAAGGCAATGAGCAGGCTGCGGAAGTTTTCTGTCCCCACCGTGGCACTCTTGGTATAAAGTTCACGGACGCGCATCAAGCCATGCAGGATGTAAGCTACTTCGTCGCCGAAGTCACTCCGTATATCGTTGATGGATGCCGAACCACCCTTGACTATCGACCAAAGCAGTACGCTCAGTAAAATGCTTCGCGACAAACCAATCTCTTCGCCTACAATGAGAGCCGTTTCCAGATCCTTGACAATCGGATTGATGTCGAAGGCATCGCGCTGAAGTATTCCTGCTTCTGCTGCCCGGCGGAGGTGTGCCCGGAGCTTTTCTTCATCGCCTTCCTGTATGACGTTGCTGGCAAGAGCAAAAATTTGTTGCTGAGCGACCTCAACACGTTCGCGCTCTTCGTTGGTAAAAAACTTCGTGTCATCCATCGTCTGATACATTAATTATTTAGAGTGTCTGTAACTATTATAAGAGTCAAGATAAGCAGCCACAGCCTCGGCGCAACGCTCACCGTCCACTCCGGCGCTGACGATGCCGCCTGCATAGCCTGCGCCTTCTCCACAAGGGAAAAGTCCCTCGATGCGGACGTGCTGCAAGGTCTCACTGTTGCGAAGAATGCGGACAGGACTACTGGTGCGTGTCTCGATACCGATAACGGTAGCCTCGGAAGTCAGGAAGCCATGTTTCTGCTTGCCCCATAGCTTGAATGCATTGCGCAGACGACTGCTGATAAACTCCGGTAGCCAAAAGTGTAGCGGACTGGCTATCAAACCGGGTGCATAGGAAGAGTCATTGAGATCGGCAGAAAGCCGACCGTTCACGAAGTCCGTCATCCTTTGTGCCGGAGCCGTCTGCAATCGGTTTGCCTGCAACCAGCATTGCCTCTCAAGTTCTTCCTGAAGCATGAGCAACGAGAGGGAAGTATCTTGACTCTCAAACTCATTTAACTTGAAATGTCCGGAGTCTTCCGGCCTTATCTCCACCACCATGCCGCTATTGCTCCAGCGTCCATTACGATTGGAAGGGCTCATGCCATTGACGACGACTTGCCCGGGACCACTGGCGGCGGGCACGACAAATCCGCCGGGACACATGCAGAAGCTATATACGCCGCGCTCCTGAACCTGCGTGACAAAGCTATATTCGGCAGCAGGAAGCCATCGTCCCCTGCCTTCGCGGCTATGGTATTGTATCTGGTCAATAAGGTGGGCAGGATGTTCCAGACGCACACCAATGGCAAGCCCTTTTGCCTCAACATCAATACCGTTGGTAGCCAGGTAACGGTATACATCCCGGGCAGAGTGACCCGTGGCAAGAATAACGGGACCAAAGAATCTTTGCTGAGAACCATTGGCTGTTTCTATTCCTTCGATTTTATTATCCTTGAGGAGAAGCCTTGTCATCTTTGTCTGGAAGTGTACCTCTCCGCCGCAGGCAAGGATGGTCTTACGCATGTTTTCTATGACGCGCGGCAAGCGGTCTGTGCCTATGTGGGGATGAGCGTCTGAGAGAATGGCAGGGCTGGCTCCGTGCTGGACAAAAATTTGCAGGATGCGATCTGTATTGCCGCGCTTCTTGCTCCGGGTGTAGAGTTTACCGTCACTATAGGCTCCGGCTCCACCCTCGCCAAAGCTGTAGTTGCTTTCTGGATCTACGTTCTGCTCCGGACGGATGCGCGCCAAATCCTTCTTGCGTTCGCGGACATCCTTGCCGCGTTCTACAACGATTGGCTTTAAGCCAAGCTCAATAAGTCGCAACGCAGCGAACAAGCCGCCTGGACCTGCTCCAACGACAATGACCGGCTGACGGTCACTGACGTTCCGATAAACGTAGGGTTCGAAATCCGACAGAGGAGGCTCTTCGTCGACATAGGCACGAATGTTCAGATTAACAAAGACAGTACGCTGGCGAGCATCGATGCTGCGACGTACTACCCTTACGGCCTGGGCGTTGATGCCCTTCTCCTGTCGAAGATAGGCAAGGATGCTCTGTTCGTTATATGCCCATTGCGGCAAAATGCGCAGGCTTAATTCATTGACCATTGACCTCTATCCTTTGTTTTTTCTTACGCAAAGGTACAAAATAATTCTTCATCCTTTGCTCTTTTTGTCTTTTTGAATTTAATTATTTTGAATTATGGATTATATCTTGTACCTTTGCACGCGATTTATTCATTTAGATTTAGGGCAACTCAAAGAGCAAGAATGAAAGTAATGAAGTTTGGCGGAACCTCTGTCGGTTCTGTGGAAAGCATACTGAGCGTAAAAAGGATTGTCGAAAGGCAAGATGAGGCGGTCATCGTGGTGGTCAGTGCTTTAGGAGGTGTCACCGACAAGCTCATAAAGACAGGCCAGATGGCTGTGGACGGCGACTTGTCCTACCAGAAGTCTTTCCGGGAGATTGCCGTCCGGCATGAAGAGATGATTGGCTCCATCCTGCCCGCAGGCCAGAAGCGTGAGGCTCTTTTAGCACAAGTCAACAACCTGCTGGAGGAACTGCGCAGTATCTATCAGGGGGTCTACCTTATCCATGACTTGAGTCCAAAGACTATGGCCGCCATCGTTTCCTATGGTGAGCGCATCAGCAGTTGCATAGTTGCGACGCTGATAGACGGAGCGGAGTGGTTTGACAGCCGTGAGTTCATCAAGACGGAGTTCAAGGCGGGCAAGAATCGTCTGCTCCGTGAGCTGACCAACAAGCTTGTCCGCCAGACTTGGCAGAAGGTGCCTAAGGTAAGCATCGTGGGCGGTTTCATCAGCACAGATGCGGAAAGTGGCGAGGTGACGAACTTAGGACGAGGCGGAAGCGACTATACTGCCAGTATCATAGCGGCAGCGTTAGATGCCAGTGTGTTGGAGATATGGACCGACGTGGACGGCTTCATGACTGCCGACCCCCGGGTCATCAGCTCGGCCTACGTCATCCCCGAGCTGAGTTATATTGAGGCAATGGAGCTCAGTAACTTCGGTGCCAAGGTGGTTTATCCTCCTACCATATATCCTGTCTGCATCAAGCATATACCTATCCTTATCAAGAACACTTTCAACCCGGATGCGCCGGGCTCCATCATCAAGGACGAGGTGAAGGACGATTCGCGGAGCATCAAGGGTATTTCCAGCATTAAGGGCACGACACTCATCACGGTTTCCGGCCTGTCGATGGTAGGTGTCATCGGCGTAAACCGTCGTATCTTTACCTGTCTGGCAGACAACGGTATCAGTGTCTTTATGGTCAGCCAGGCATCCAGCGAGAACAGTACGAGCATCGGTGTTCGCGACGAAGATGCAGACAAGGCGTGCCGTGTGCTGGATGCCGAGTTCCGGAAAGAGATAGAAGACGGCTCCATATTCCCGATGATTGCAGAAAAGGGCTTGGCAACGGTTGCCGTAGTGGGCGAGAAGATGAAGCACGTGCCCGGCATTGCAGGAAAGCTCTTCGGGACGCTCGGACGCTCGGGTATCAGCATCATTACCTGTGCATGGGGAGCCAGCGAGACGAACATCTCCTTTGTCATCAACCAGAATCTTCTGCGTAAGGCGCTCAACGTTATCCACGATTCCTTTTTCCTGTCTGAATATCAGGTGCTGAACCTCTTCGTCTGCGGCGTAGGCACGGTGGGCGGAAGCCTCTTGGATCAGATACGCCGGCAGCAGGAGAAGCTGATGCGTGAGCTGAGGCTGAAGCTCGTCGTCGTAGGCATTGCCAGTGGTCACAATGCCATCTTTTCACGCGAGGGCATCAACTTGGAGAACTATCGCGAGCAACTGGCGGCGGCTCCGGCAAGCAGCATCGGGCGGCTACACGACGAGGTCATTGGCATGAACATCTTCAACAGCGTCTTTGTCGACTGCACTGCCAGTCCGGACGTGGCGGGACTTTATGCCGACTTCCTCGAGCACAACATCAACGTCGTGGCGGCAAACAAAATTGCGGCAAGCAGCGACTATGCCGACTATCGTCACCTCAAGGAGATCAGCAAGCAGCGCGGCGTGAAGTTCCTTTTTGAGACAAACGTCGGCGCGGGGCTGCCCATCATTCGTACCATCAATGACCTTCGCAACTCCGGCGACAAGATTCTCCGCATAGAGGCTGTACTGAGCGGGACACTCAACTATATCTTCAACACCATCAGCGAGGCCGTTCCTTTCAGCGAGACGGTGAGAATGGCGAAGGAAGAGGGGTACAGCGAGCCCGACCCGCGCATCGACCTGAGCGGCAAGGATGTCATTCGCAAGCTGGTCATACTGGCACGCGAGGCTGGCTACGAGGTCAGTCAGGAGGATGTGGAGGCAAGGCTCTTTATCCCGCAGTCGTTCTTCGAGGGTACGCTGGACGAATTCTGGCAGAACCTGCCCCGGCTGGATGCCGACTTCGAGGCAAGGCGGAAGGAGCTGGAGAGGCAGGGGAAGGTCTGGCGCTTCGTGGCCAAGCTGGAGAAGCAGGGCTCGACACCCGACGGGAAGGCTGTCGCCAAGGTCAGCGTCTCGCTCGAGGAGTTCGACCGCAACCATTCCTTCTACGTGCTCGAGGGCAGCAACAACATTGTCCTGCTCACTACGGAGCGTTATCGCGAGTATCCGATGCTCATTCAGGGCTACGGTGCCGGGGCAAGCGTGACGGCGGCAGGCGTCTTTGCCGACATCATGAGCCTGGCATAGTTATCCATACAAGCATACGTTATGACAGAAGACCGGCTTTGGAATGCCAACTACCTGAAGGCATGCAGTGCGAACTTCATGCTCTATTTCTCCTTCATGGTCGTTACGCCGCTCCTCCCCTTGTATCTGAGCGAGGTGTTCGGTGCCACGAAGGACGAGACGGGCATGGTGCTGAGCGGGTATGCGCTTACCGCCCTGCTCGTGCGTCCCTTCAGCGGCTTCCTCGTCGATTCCTTCCCGCGCAAGGTAATCCTGCTCGTCTGCTACGGGTTGTTCGCAATCCTCTTCGGCGGTTATCTGGTGGCAGGCTCGTTGCTCGCCTTCTGCATCCTGCGCACGCTCCACGGCGCGCCGATGGGTGCTACTACGGTGGCCAACAGCACGGTGGCCATCGACGTGCTGCCCTCGAGCCGCCGTGCCGAAGGCATTGGCTACTACGGGGTGAGCAACAATCTCGGCACGGCCATTGCGCCGACCGTGGGGATGCTCATCTATCAGTGTACGGCGAACTACGACATCATCTTCCTGGTCTCCCTGCTTACGGCCGGCATGGGCTTTGCCATAAACAGCACCCTGCACCTCAAGCCCCGCCCGCAGGCATCCCCGTTGTCCGGGGTAAAGTTGTCCTTCGACCGCTTCCTCCTTCTGAAGAGCTGGCCGGAGGCGCTCTGCATGGTTTGCTACAGCTTTTCGTATGGCGTGGTGAGCACCTACATTGCGATATACGCGAAGCAGGAACTGGGCATCACGACGGGCACGGGACTCTTCTTCACCCTGCTCTGCGTAGGCCTGGTGTCGAGCCGTCTGGTCGGGGCACGCGGCTTGCGGCAGGGACGCATTGCGGAGAATGCTGCGCACGGTGTGCTCATCTCAGTCATCGGCTACCTCGTCTTTGCCGCCCAGCACAACATGTGGGGGTTCTACGGCGCGGCCTTCATCGTGGGTCTCGGCAACGGACACATGTTCCCAGCCTTCCAGACGATGTTCATCAACATGGCGCCTGCCTCGCAGCGCGGTACGGCGAACAGCACCCTGCTTACGGCCTGGGACACAGGATTCGGCCTGGGCATCATCCTTGGCGGCATTGCGGCAGAGCATTTCTCCTACGGTGCTGCCTTCTGGCTGTCCTGGGCAGTCAATGCCGCAGGCACGATCCTCTTTTTTGCCTACGCCCGCAGTCACTTCCTTTCCCATCGCCTCAGTTGAGGAGGACGGGGAAGTCTTTTCCTCTTGTCAACATTTTTTCAGAGCTTTCATAGCCCTTGTCAGCAGTTTCTTTAGTTCCATAGTCTTTCATTGAATTTAGAACTGATGGTTCCGTCGGACTAAACTGATGGTTTCCTCGGACTAAACTGATAGTTTTCTTGGACTAAACTGATAGTTTTCTTGGACTAAACTAATAGTTTTGTCGGACTAAACTCGTAGTTTCATTGAACTAAACTATAATATTGTTCGTATATATTAACGTGAGTTCGACGAATTCACGTTAAATAAGGAAACATAGGTTCGTGAGCCGC
>JAFLUV010000062.1 GCA_022508635.1 Prevotellaceae bacterium | reverse complement strand
CAGGGGCACATCCGTCTTCCTGCAAATATGTTGTCAAGGGGATTTACTTCATCAAGTCGCTGATGATGTCGTTCGATGTGAAGATGCCCTCGTGCGTGAGGCAGAGGCGGCCGTCACGGATCTGCAGAAGGTGCTGCGCAAGGTGTGGTGCCGCTTGTCGGAGGCAGTACCGGCGATCTTCGGATGAAAGCTCCTCGAGCAGGAGACCGGAGCTTGTACGCAGGCGTGTCATGATGTATTCGTCGTAGAGCTCCTCGTCGCTGAGCGTCTCCTCCTGGTGCGGCACGTCGCCCTCTGCCGCAATGTACGCGTTGATGTCGGGCAGGTTGGCACGCCGTGAGCGACTTCCGTCGTAAGAGTGTGCTCCTGCACCAAGACCCAGATAGGGTAGGCCTTGCCAATAGCTGCTGTTGTGGCGCGAGTGATAGCCGGGCAGGGCAAAGTTGGAAATCTCGTAGTGGAGGAAGCCTGCCTGCTTTGCAGCGAGAAGAAGGTGGTCGTACATCTGGCGAGAAAGCTCCTCGTCGGCCTCCTGCACCTCTCCCTTGCGAAGCATGGCCTTAAGCGGCGTGCCTTCTTCGTAAGAAAGTGCGTATGCGCTGAGGTGGGTGATGCCCAGGCTAAGGGCTTGCCTTATATCTGTGAGCCATTCGTCCATCGTCTGCCCGGGCAGTCCGTAGATGAGATCCAGGCTGATGTTCGTAATGCCCGCATCTTGGCAGGCCTCGACGGCGGCGAGTGTTTGACGTGCATCGTGGCGGCGACGGGTGAATCTGAGCAGGCGGTCGCTGAACGTTTGCGCACCCATGCTAATGCGGTCTACAGGTGTCTGCCGGAGAGCCTTCAGCCACCCTGGCGTGATATCGTCGGGGTTGGCCTCGATAGTCACTTCTGCATTGGCATCCAGCTCGAAATGGCGGCCGATGGCTGAAAAGATTCTCTCTAGGATGTCCGCGGGCAGCTGGCTCGGTGTGCCTCCGCCTATGTAGAGGGTCTGTATGGGGGCCTCCCCCAGATAGTTCCTTCTGCACCGCATCTCTTGCTCCAAGGCACGTGCATACGCGGTCATTACGTCCTTGCCAAGCGTAGTGGAGTAGAAATCGCAATAGACGCAACGCGACCGACAGAATGGGATGTGGAGATATATGCCTGCCACGGCCTCAGTCGCGCATCTTCTGGAAGGTGATCTCGTAGAAGCAGGGATAGACGTTGCTCGTGGCATTGACCTGTCCCTCGCTATGCGGCACAATGAGACGAACCTTGGCTATGCCCTCGTCCTCGCTCTCCTGGCGCCCGATGCGGATGTACGAAAAGGGGACGAGCCATCCGCTGGGCACACTGGTAGTGTTGTACTGGAGGTACATGGCACCGCCGCCGTTTATCTCCGTGTCGAACGTGGCAGAGAAGCTGCCCGAGTAGTTCGTGATTTTCATGATGTCGGGATTCGGGTGCCAGTAGTTGACGTCGTTGCGGAGCTGGATGCTGTCACCCAAGATGTTAAACTCCAGGAAGCGGCAGAGAATGCGAGCCGTCTTTCCCTCTTCAAGCTTCTCGCCCGTACCTTTGCGCACAATCTGCATGTAGACGCCTGAGTTACTGAAGAGGACGTACTGGTTCCTTTCCACATCGGTGGTCGAGTCCTGAGCCAGGAATTGCTGTTCCGTGATGGTCTCGATGTTGCCTACGTAGCATATAGTGTCGCCATTCTCGTCACGCACGCAGACATCACGGTTCAGGAATGAGGTGATGGCATTGCGCTCCTTCTCCTTTTGTTCCGCATAAGTCTCATCATTGTTGCACGAAACAAGGCAGCAGGATAGCAATGTGAGCAAAAGGGATGGCAGCAGGTAAGGCTTATTTTTCATGTATGTGTGTCTTTGTGTGTTATTTTGTGGCAAAGGTACGAAAAAGAAACAGATTGTACTTCTTTAGGAAGTGAAAAGAGAGCGTATATTGCTTATTTTAACATTTCTGAAAAACTCTCTATGGCTTTCTGCACCTTCTCAAGTGCTTCTGGCATGGTGCAATGCAGTTTCCCTCCGCTGGCATTCTTGTGTCCGCCGCCATTGAAGAAACGTGCTGCCATTTGGTCGCAGGGGAAGTCGTCCACACTACGCAGGCTGAGCTTCATGACGCCAGGGTGCTCCGTGTCTTCGTTGATGAAGATGCTGAGTCGCATGCCGAGCATTTGCAAGGGCATGTTGGCGATGCCCTCCGTGTCGCCGTTCTTGACGTTGAAGCGTTGCCGCTCCTCGTTGGTGAGCGTTATGATGGTCGTGTGGTAGTCTCCCAGAACCTTCATGTTCACATAGAGCAGATAGCCTTGCAGGCGCAGGCGGCCTTCTGAGGCCGTGTAGAAAACGTTGCGATAGATTTGATCCTTGTCTATACCGCGTGCCAGGAGTTGGCTGATGCATTCAAAGATGACAGGTCGGTTCGAGTTGAAGGAGAAGGCACCTGTATCGCACATCATGGCGGCATAGAGGCAAACGGCCTCTTCTTGCGAGATACCATCAAGCTCGCCAAGTTGATGGAGCAGGTGGCACATCACTTCGCCCGTTGCGCACATTTCCGGCTCTGAGGCAGTAACTTGGCAAAAGTCGGCAGGATTGAGATGATGGTCGATGAGGATGCGTGGTGCCTTGCTTGCCATGACATCCTGCTCCAAGCCGCCGAGGCGGCTCGGCTGGTTGAGGTCGCAGACGATGATAAGATCCGCCTGCTCTACGGCCGCCCTGGCCTGCCCCTGTTGTCGCGTATAAACGAGGATGCTGTCTGCCCCTGGCATCCATTTCAGGAAATCGGGGAAGATGTTGGGCATGGCAACCGTGACCTGCTTGCCTTTCCGCCTGAGGAAGTTCGCCATACAAAGTGCAGAACCGATGGCATCGCCGTCGGGACTGACGTGTGCCGAGATGACAACTCTCGTGCATTCGTCCAGCAGGGTCTTGAACTGCTTGAGTTTCTCTTCGGATAGAATCTTTTCCATATTTGCTATTTATCTGTTTCCTGTACCTTGGGGAAGGACAACCCTTGCTCAAGTACTTCTTGGGCTTTGATAACCACCCGGTCATCCTTTCCGATGAACATGAGGTAGTCCTTCATGTCGCCTATATAATTAATAATGCTACCATAGATGCTTCGCTCGAAGAGACGGCGGCTCTTCTGTAGCATCAGGTTGCGTCGGCGCAACTGGTGCTTTTCGCCGAATTGCGCAAACTTTTCTAGCAGGTTCTCCTTGCGGAGGTATTGCTCCATCTTGTCAGCCGTCCGGAGCGACGTAAGCTTTGCGCGATTCTCATCGGCGTATGCAAAAGCAAACTGGTGAATGAGTCCAGTGAAGACGGCTTCACGATAGTATGACGTAATGGCCGTAGTGTCCTCCGGAACGAATATGTCTGGCGTAATGCCGCCACCGCCATAGACAATGCGCCCTAGGCTTGTCCTGTACTGCTCGCCTTCCTGCGGGATGCTGTCCTGCGAGAAGTACTCTCCGCGTTCGTAGCGTGCCAGCAGGTCGTTTTCATACGCCTCGTCGTGCCCCTTCACGTAGGGTTTCTGGATGCATCGTCCGCTTGGCGTGTAATAGCGCGCAATGGTAAGGCGGACAACGCTGCCATCGCGGAAATTCATCGGCTGCTGCACGAGACCCTTTCCAAAAGTGCGACGGCCGACGATGGTGCCACGGTCATTGTCCTGAATGGCTCCTGCAAATATCTCGCTGGCGCTGGCGCTGAACTCGTCTACAAGCACAACGAGCGGAAGCTTCTGGAAGGTGCCTCTTCCGTCGCTCACGAACTCTTCGCGAGGGCTTTTGCGTCCCTCTGTATAGACAATGAGCTTGCCGCCAGGCAGGAACTCGTTGACCATCTGGATGGCAGTGAGCATGTAGCCGCCTCCGTTGCCACGAAGGTCGATGATGAGCCCCTTCATGCCCTCCATGTTGAGGTTGGCAAGGGCAACGAGCATCTCGGCATAGGTCTGTTCGCCAAAGTTCTTAACGTGGAGGTAGCCCGTCTTGTCGTTCATCATGTACCAGGCATCGACGCTGGTAACGGGGATGTCGCCACGAACGACGGTGAAGTATTGGAGATCGGGAGTGCCATGACGCTTGATGCCAAGCTTGACCTTGGAGCCTTTCACGCCTTTGAGGTGCTTCATGACGTTGTGATCCTCCATTCCTATGAGCGAGGTGGTGTCAGCGGTAACAATGCGGTCGCCTGCCAAGATGCCAACCTTTTCGGCCGGGCCGCCGTGGATGACTGACATAACGTTCACCGTGTCACGTTCCATCCTGAATTGTATGCCAATGCCGCTGAAGGAGCCTTTGAGGTCCTCGCTTGCCTCTTCGGCATCCTTGGGGCCGTAGTACTTGCTATGCGGATCGAGTTCACTGAGGATTTGTGGTATGGCATCCTCGACGAGCGTATTCATGTCAACGCTGTCAACATAGTTGTTGTCGATGCGTTGAAGCAGATACCCCACCTTGTTCGTTCCTGCATTGATGAGGTTGGTATGGTTGCCTGAAGAGTTGTTGGAGTAGAAGGTGCCGATGCCGATGCCTACAATTGTGCCGAGGGCAATGAGCAACGGCGTGAAGCGGTGTTTATTCTCTGGATTCATAGTGCTTTTACTAACTAACTTGATTTTTTTTCCCGCCTAACTGGGGCGTTGGAAATGGATAGCGAGCGACATTTCTCTAAATGATGTTTTTGTGGAATCATTCTTTTTCGTCCTTTCAAGTGGCTTTCATCCTCTCAGGAGTTGGAAGGTACTTAACCTCGATGCCTGCCCTGCGAAGGAGGTCGACGCCATCCGTGAGGCGATACTCGCGGCTGTATATTACGCGTTTGATGCCAGCCTGTATGATGAGCTTGGCGCACTCTATGCAAGGCGAGTCTGTTACGTATAGCGTGCTTCCGTCGCTATTGTTTCCGCTACGGGCTATCTTGGTGATGGCGTTGGCTTCTGCATGGAGGACGTAGGGCTTAGTTACACCGTTCTCTTCGCAGATGTTCTCAAAGCCGGAGGGCGTACCGTTATAGCCGTCGCTGATAATCATCTTGTCCTTTACAACCAGTGCTCCGACCTGCCGTCGCTGACAATAGCTGTTCTCACTCCAGATCTGTGCCATGCGCAGGTAGCGCAAGTCCAGTTCCTGCTGCTTGTCCTGCTCTATGCCGTTGCGCCTGAGCAAAGCCTTGACATCTGGTTCCTTTCCTCTGAAGCTCACATAGAGCTGCATGGGATCAGCCGTTCCGCCCCTTGAAAGGACTTCGCGGCGGAAGCGCGTTGCCGTTTCCTTGTCGAAGATGCCCCTCTCCAGGAAGAGACTGAAGGCATCGGCATCCAGTACCTCTGCCCACTTGTAGCTATAGTATCCGGCCGCATATCCCCCGCTCATGATGTGCGAGAACTGAACGCTCATGTTCGCTTCAGGAACAATAGGCAGCAATTGTGCACGACTCCATGCCTGTTGCTCAAAACTCATGATGTCCTCGGTTAGCGGCTTGGTTAGCGTATGGTAAGCCATGTCGAGCATACTAAAGCTGAGCTGTCGGATGCAGGCATAGCCACAATGGAAGTTGCGGCTTGCGCGGATGCGATCGATAAGCTCATCGGGGAGCGGTTCGCCTGTCTTGTAATGGAAGGCAAAAGTGTGCAAGAAGTCTGGCTCTACGGCAAAATTCTCCATCAATTGTGAAGGGAGCTCTACAAAATCGCGCTTGACATTCGTGCCACTCAGAGCACGATAGCGTACTTTAGAGAATATGCTGTGCAATGCATGTCCGAACTCATGCAAAAAGGTCTCCATCTCGCTCAGTGTGAGCAGTGAGGGCTTCTCTGGAGTCGGTTTTGTCAGGTTCATGACGATGCTGACGTGCGGACGATGGTCTACGCCTGCATCATCAACGTACTGCTCGCTGAAGTCCGTCATCCAGGCACCGCTCTGCTTGCTGGCACGCGGGAAGAAGTCGGCGTAGAGCACAGCCAGGAAACTGCCGTCAGCATCGAAAACCTCATAGGCTTCAACATCGGGATGGTAGACCTCAATGTCGGGTTGTAGGCGGAACGTAATGCCATAGAGTTTTGTGGCAAGTTGGAAGATGCCGTCCTTGACATTCTGTAGCGGGAAATACGGACGTAGCATCTCGCCATCGATGTCATGCTTGCGCAGTTGCATCTTGTGGCTGTAGTAGCTCCAGTCCCAAGGCATCAGCGTAAAGTCATTCCCTTCCAGTTCGCAAGCCAGTTGGCGCAATTCCTCTCGTTCGCTTTCCGCAATAGGCATATAGGCGGCATATAGGTCATCAATGAGCTTGCTCACACGACATGTACTCTGTGCCATACGATTCTTGAGAGCATAGTCAGCGTAGCATGAATAGCCAAGCAATGTAGCTACTTGCAGCCTGAGATTGACTATCCGCCGTACTATCTCACGATTGTCATAAGCATCGCCTTTGCAACACAACGTATTCTTGGCAATGTACATCTGTCTACGCAATTCGCGATTGTCAGCATAGGTAAGGAAAGGAACATAACTCGGAGCATGTAGCGTAAAGATCCATCCCTCTTTTCCTTTCTCCTTTGCAGCAAGGGCTGCTGCATCCTTTGATGTGTCAGGAAGGCCGGCAAGCTGTTCATAATCAGTAATATGAAGCTCATAATCATTGGTTTGTTTGAGCTCGTTCCTGTTGAATTGCAAACCAAGCTGTGCCAACTCTGTCTCCATTGCTGCCAACTTTTCTTTATCTTCACTGCTGAGGCAGGCACCGCTACGCACGAAGCCTTCGTATGTATCGTCCAAAAGCTTACGTTGCTCGTTGGACAACTGACCTGGATTCTCCCAAACCTGTTTGATGCGAGCAAAGAGTTCGGCGTTGTGCATTATGCGTGCATTATGCTCAGTAAGTAACGGCGACAGCTTTTGTGCCAGATCGTCCATTTCGTCGCACGTGTTTGCACTGACCAGATTGAAAAAGATATTGCTGACACGTTCAAGCAACATCCCTGTCTGCACAGCTACCGTGTTCTGGAAAGTGGGCGGATCGGGATTTGCAATGATGTCAGCGATGGCATCATCTTCCTGCTTCATACCTTCGAGGAAAGCGGCCTCATAGTCCTTGAGCTCGATATGAGTGAAGGGTGTAGTGCCATGCAGCGTCTTAAAGGTTGGTTCAAGTAGTATGTTCATTGAATTCGTCATAATTCGAATTTGTTAATGCCATGGAGGGATGGTGTGTGCTTATGGTTTTGTATTTTCTTTCTGTTCAAGGAAGGCTTGCAAGTCGTAGATGATGAAATGTCCTCTGCCCAGACGGATATGTCCCTCCTTGTCCCAACGATTGAGCATACGTGATATTGTGAGACGTGTTTCGCCAACGTAACGGGCAAGATCCTTCATTTGTATGATAAGTTCTACTTCACCCTCACAATTAAGAAACAGAGTGTGTATGAAGTGATACATACGCTTTTCTTTATTGTCCTGCAGGCAAGGTTTTAGAGCTGCTGCTCTCTTCTGTGCTATTGCCGAAAGCATGTTGAGTATGTTGAGACGGAAAACTTCGCTCTTCATCAAGTGGCTGTCCAGCAGTGTTTTGCGGATATTTAGCAGGGTAACATCTGTTTCCGCACGATATGTGTACTCATAGATAGGTGTTAGTCCAAAGAGTCTGTCTACCTCAATGACAGCAGGTGCCTTCAGATGCGAGCGTGTAGCATAGACGCCGTCGGATGACCAGTGCTCGCGCAATAGTTTTCCCTTGGCAAGGAAGAGCAGGCTGCTGCAAGTGTCACCTTGCCGGATGATGGGTAAGGTGGAGGCTGGAAGCTCGTCTGGATCAAGTCTCAGCGCTTCTTCCCAGCCAAGCAGCTCCTTGCTACTGATGCCTTGCAGCAAAGGGAGTCGTGTGAATAGAGCATATCTTTGGGCGAGGTTCTGCATTTGCTTATCTGATGATGAGACTTTTGAACCCTTCCGTGTACCAAGTGCGGTAGTGTCCTTCATCGTCGGAGTAAATAAAGTATGCTTGCAATTGCGGCTGACTCTGGAGAACACGCTTTGCCTCTTCCATCCCCAACACCATGAAAGCGGTGGCAAAACCGTCTGCTTCTGCACAGGTGGGAGCCATCACAGTACTTGAGAGAATGTCCTGCTGTGCGGGATAGCCTGTTCGTGGATTGATCGTATGTGCAATTTTGCGTCCTTCACTGATGTAGTAGTTGCGGTAGTTGCCACTTGTGGCGATGGCTCCATCCGAGAGTGCCACAATATCCTGTAATTCTGTATTCGTGGATGTTGAGTCATCGTCAGGCTTGTTGATGCCAATGCGCCAGGAGGTACCCTTCTCGTTGATGCCTTCTGCAACTACTTCACCGCCTATCTCCACCATAAAATTCTGTATGCCATGATTGCGAAGAACTCCTGCTGCCTTGTCTACACCATATCCTTTGGCTATTGCGCTGAAGTCGAGAATAGCATGAGGTTTGTCCTTCGTGATGCTGTCTCCTTGCAGGTGTATGGCAGAGAGTCCCACTAAAGCACGGAGACTATCGACTTGTACACTATCAGGTAACTGCCCGCTCTTGAAACCAAACCCCCAAGCGTTGACCAATGGAGCTACGGTAGGGTCGAAGGCTCCGTTTGTGACTTTGCTAATGGTATACGAAAGTTGCAACACCTCACTGAGCATCTCGTCAGCTTTGCCAGTCTCGTTCCTGTTAAAACGACTGATTGTGCTTTGCGGATTGAACATCGAGAGCGATGCATCTACTTGTTGCAATGCAGCCTCTATTTCCGTACAGAGATCTTCGTCGTAAAGATATTTGATATGATATGCAGTGCCGAAGATGGTACCCTCATTGTACTGGTAAGTCTCATTCCTGACCTTCCCACGAGAAGGAAGAAGGATAAGGAAGCAAACGATGGCAATGAGTGCAATCAAAGTTAGTAGTATGTTTCGTTTATTCATTGGGTATTTGCTTTTCACTTGTCCGCTGCTACCTTATTGCTCTTTACTTTTGATTTTGTTTTCTTTGTGGTTTTTCCGACATCGAATATCAGATTTACCGTACCTCCCCATCCGTTGCTGTCATTCTTGCCAAAGCCGGGAATGAAATAGGGAGTTCCCTCATCTGGCGACTTCATGGAAATACGTGACTTGTAACGCATGCTCCATCCCAGCCTCACGATGCTCCACAGCTTTGTTTCGACACCGACACCGAACTCCAGCCATTGTGCAGTTGCTTTCTGGGAGTTAAGTTGAAGTGCTACTGAATTCCCATAGACAGGGTCGGTGAAGTTATCGTTTCCTATGTCGTATGTGAAACTGCTGAAACCATAGCGGAAGATGCCGAAGAGTCGGTTGCCGTTGTGCTTCTTGTTGAAGTTGTAGTCAATGCCAAAACGCATATAGGGTGAAGTTGTACTGAAGGTGTTGCCTGTCTCTGCACCCTCGCGATGACAGTCACCAATGCCAAGTTCTGCAACAGGAAAGTACTTGTCGAGGATGTTCAGACGTGCATTGACCTCCATGTTTGCAAACTTCGAGCCGACAACCTTCATGATAAAGCCTACGATATCTGCACCAACGGCAATGCCGCTAAGCAAGGGTGCTTTCTCTGACTGCTGAACTCCTATCTCTGCAGGGATTGCCGGCTGTTGCTCCTGTTGTTCCTGTGCATAAAGTGTGGTAACGCCCAAACTAATCAACAGCAGAAGCAGGACTCGGCGACCGTTCCATCTGCACTTGACAACAGGCAAGACGGAAGGGTTAAAGCAGATGAATCTGCAAGTTGTTAGTCGTTTCATAGTTCACGGAGGAGCGCATGATAGTGATGGAGTGAATGAACTCGTGTGTGGAGCGAACATTCTCGATAGTGTGGAAAAGGGTAGTCGGGCAGTCGGGTGATTCATAGTGAATCTGATTGCTCTTTTCTATCCAGATAGTGTCTTGTATGAAATAGTCTGGGCCAGTGACGCTGAGCACCAGCGTGTCTTCATCTTGCCAGTAGCTCAGGGGAAGATTAAGGCTGGAAGTATTCACGGAATGGTTCAATAGAACAGGACCGGACTTGCCGGAAGTGATGGTAAGCGTGTCATTGATTTGTACCTTTGCGCCTTCTCTGTCGAATGCGGCATACATTCCTACATAGTTGTAGAGCGTGCAGTCATACGTCTCGCAAGCAGCGAACAGCAAGACAGAGAGGAGAAATGGCAGGCAGTGCTTCATATCGTCTTTTCTATCTGGTAACAGTTACGTTCTGGTGCATTACGGCTGATGAGCTCGCCAAGGAACCCTGCTACGAAGAGTTGTGTGCCCAGTATCATCATGGTCAGGGCAATGTAGAAATAAGGACTGTTGGTGACGAGAGGGTGGGGGATACCTTTTGCTAAGCAATAGAGTTTCGTTCCGCCTACCATCGTTACAGCCATCAAGCCGATGAGGAACATCAGCGTGCCTACGAAGCCGAAAACATGCATGGGTTTGAGGCCGAAGCTGTCAAGAAACCAGAGTGTGAGCAGGTCAAGATAGCCGTTAACGAAACGATTGAGTCCCATGAACTTCGATTTTCCGAACTTGCGAGCTTGGTGATGAACCTTCTTTTCTCCGATACGTGTGAAGCCGGCATTCTTTGCCAAGTAGGGGATATAGCGGTGCATCTCGCCATAGACTTCGATGTTCTTTACCACCTCGTTGCGGTAAGCCTTCAGGCCGCAGTTGAAGTCGTGCAGGTTGTGTATGCCGCTCACCTGGCGTGCCGTGGCGTTAAAAAGCTTCGTAGGGATAGTCTTCGAGAGGGGGTCTCCCTTGCGACGGTTCATCTTGTATCCGCTCACCAGGTCGTAGCCTTCTTGCGTAATCATGCGGTAGAGTTCCGGAATCTCGTCTGGTGAGTCTTGCAAATCGGCATCCATCGTGATGACCACCTTGCCCTGTGCTGCGCCGAAGCCGCAGTGGAGCGCTGGACTTTTGCCATAATTGCGGCGGAACTTAATTCCGTGTACGGTGTCAGGGTTCTCGGTTCTTAGCTGTTCTATGACTTCCCACGAGCGGTCTGTGCTACCATCGCTCACGAAAATTACTTCGTAGGAGAAGCCGTGACTCTGCATCACACGCTTTATCCAGCTGAAAAGTTCGGGCAAGGACTCGTCTTCGTTGTAGAGAGGTACGACTATACTTATGTCCAGCTTGTCGTTAGTCATTTGGTTTTGGATGTTTACTTGTTATTCTTTTTCCTCCTTCCGTATGCGAGGCGGGCGTACGGGCATTGCTGCAAGCAGTGAGAAAGGGAAAGCCAGTATGATGTTGAACGTTGCCAGTTGCAGCACCATGTCGCGGATGGTTATCGATTGCATCAACTGCAGCATCTCTTCCATATTCACGTCGGGCATCAGTTGTTCCCATGCCTGGCGATACTCTTCGCTTTGCATGACCATGGAGAGGTGCGAGAGCATGCGGCCGTTGTCGAGCAGAAGGAAGTAGGCGTATTGGACTGCGTCTGTCAGCAATCCCGCAAGCAGGCAGCAGACAAGCGAGATGCGCAGGACGTGCAGCCAGCTTACTGAGGGGAAAAGGCGGCGGTAAGCGGCCAGCATTCTGTAAAGCTGGATGATGCTCAGTATGGGCAGTGCCGTGCCAAGTACCGAGAGGATAGGATACTCTGTGCCATACATGGTGCACAGGAAGCTTGCTCCCCACGTCACTCCCAATGGCAGTGCCATCTGGCCGGCTGTCTCCATTACGGTGGGCTTTTCGTTCATTTGTCGTTGAGGCTTTCGGGTTGTTCTGCTAATTATAGGCTGCAAAGATACGAAAATAATAAATATATAATGTATTGCGTTGTGAAAAATATCGTCCTGTGCAAAATAATTCTCCTTTCTTAGTCCTTAATTCTTAATTTATCCTTACCTTTGCAGCGCTAAAAATGGGAAAGTCCTATACGGCATGCTCCCTATGAATCCCCCAGGGCTTGACCGCAGCAAGGGCAGTAGGTCGTAGCGGCGCGATATAGCAAGCTTTCCCGCCTTGCCTCTTTAGCTCAGTTGGCCAGAGCACGTGATTTGTAATCTCGGGGTCGTTG
>JAFLUV010000061.1 GCA_022508635.1 Prevotellaceae bacterium | reverse complement strand
TGCAAAGGTATATGAAACACAGTGCAAAGGTATGTGAAACGCAGTGCAAAGGTATATGAAGCGCAGTTGCAAAGCTATATAAAACGCAGTGCAAAGCTATGTGAAATACAGTGCAAAACTATATGATACGCAGTGCAAAAGGTATGTGATACACAGTGCAAAGGTATATGAAACACAGTGCAAAACTATATGTGAAAGTATGAAAAAGGTGTGATGACACCACTGCACGAAACACTCACGAAACAGGGTGTTCATGCACGGAAAAACATGGTGTTCGTTCACAAAAAAACGGGACATTTCGTTGTTGAAATGTCCCGTTGTGGGTTATGTGCGGATGCCGGACAGGGTATTGCCCTGTGCTATCGTTTCAATTCAAGCAGTAGGGGATGGTTACTTAACGTCAGGGGAATCGGACGGGCTTTCTCGTTTCTCAGTGTCTGCTGTGGTGCTGTTCCGCGTGTGGGGTCGTATACGACTACCTGCTTCACCGACGTAGGAAGGCAGAGCCGTATCTTATCCTCGCCCGACACTTTCTCGCCCCAGAGTACCAGCCAGAAGCATCCGTCGCTCTTTTGCAGCAGCAGGTCGTGTACCGTCTCCGGCAAGGGGTCGATGGTGGTGAAGGCTATCTTCCCGCATCGCTTGCGCGGCTTTTGGTCGTGGAGCAGGGTAGTAAGGTTGTGCAGGTAGTCGGCAGCCTTCCGCTTTGTGGTGTAGTCGGCTCCGTAGAAGCCGAATGCGCCGTCGGGGTCGTCGATGAACTCGTAGATGAACGTGCGGCTCCACCCGCGCTTGTACTGGGCCAGGAAGAGGTTCAGATAGTTGCAGGCCTGTACCTCTTCGGTTATGGCGCCACCGCAGTCGCCCACTCTTACGCCTGTTTCCGTGGTTACGCGAGGCAGGGCTTCTATGGCCTCCTCCGTATAGCCTCGGTAGCCCTTCAGCCATGTCTTGCCGTAGTTGCCATACAGGCCGTCCGCCCTGCAGGAGGACGTAGGGTCGGCAGCATTCCACACCTGGTTGTCGTGCGGTGCGCCCGGCCAGCCGGGGTGGTACATGTAGTTGTGTACGTTGGCATAGTCGGCATACTTCGTTCCGTCTGGCATCAGTGTGCCGCTGCCCTGCGGTATCTCAAGGAATTGCAGGCCGCAGTCGTCGGTCTGCGCTCCCGTTTCGCTGACGCTGTAGACGGGATAGCGCTTCAGCTGCGAATCGCCTTTCACGCGGGCATAGAGGTCGCGCTGGAACCTTGCTACCGGCAGCCACGAGAGCTCACGTCCGCCGGCGACACCCTCATAGTGCAGCCCGCCGAAGTTGTTCGGCTCGTTCGGCCCTTCTATGGCCAATAGGGCACCGGCCTGGTGCAGGGTCTTCGCCATTGTTATGGTCGCTTCGACGTCCGGTTCGCGTGCTCCGCTTCCCGGCCCTATCACCACCTTGACTCCGGCTTCCCTGTGCAGGAGCAGTAGTCCGGTCATGTCGTAGTTGCGGTCGGCAGCATCGCGAACGTTCCTGATGCCGGTATATTTCAGCAGGGGAGCTATGCGAGAGGCATCCTGCCCGTGCTGCACGTGAACGCAGGCACCTATCGAGTGCAAAAAATCAAATGCAGGCACTGCCTGCATTTGATTCTGCGCCGAAACGGCTACTATCTTCAGGAATCCTAATAGTATACTGTACAGATGATACCTTTTCATCGGGATTCTGCTCTATGTATCTCCGCCTCCTTTCCCCCTTCCCTTTATTAAGGAAGGAGGGTAGGGGAGACGGAGCTGTTCCTATTTGAGGATTTTCTTACCGGCAATGATGTTTACGCCCTTCTGAGCCTTGTCAAGGCGCTGGCCTGCGAGGTTGTAGACGGGAGCATTCTCGTCCGCGACGTCAATGTCCCTGATGCCGGTTGCATCGTCAGGCTCAAAGCCATAGAAGTCCTTGACGAAGGTCTCGATGACGAGGTATCCCTTGCCTGCCGGGATGCTGCCCGTTGCCTTGTAGAAGCCCACGCCTTCTTCCTCGTCAGCAAGAATATACTGGGTGCCATCGGCCTCAATGCCATCGGAAACGAGCAACTCGTTCGCTACATCGAGGCTTGCATGGGCAGTAGCAGGAATCGAGTATGTGCCTTCCTCACCCTTGACGACGACTGCGGTTCCTGCGGGAACGGTGGCGACGGGAGTAAGCTGGATATACGTGCCGCCGAACGTGGCAGCATTAGCTGTTACCTCAGCGCCGGTAAAGTCAACATCGAAGGGAGCGACAAACGTTGCATAGCCTGCGGCGGATATTGTGACGGTAGCACCATCATCCATAGCTTTAGGCACATCCGGCAGGACGATGCTCTCCAGTCGCAGCTCTTCCGAGAGCTTCGTCGTGAAGTAAGAGGAAAGTGCGGATATCGTCGTGCTGGTAGCCTTGTATTCGAATGCAGTGCCCTCGCTGTTCAGGATATAGCAGTTCGTGAGTGCAGGCGCATAGGTGATGCCATGGAACTGATACTCGTCTGTGGAGACAACCATCTTGTCTGCACCCGTCTTGTAGAAGGGAACGCCAACCGAGCGGAATACGACGGAACGTCCGGCCATGGTGGAGTCGGCAGCAATGATGTACGGAGTGTTGCCGCGCAGGATGGTGGCAGGCTGGAAGATGATCTCGCCGTCGTCGCCCTGTGCTGCGAACTCATAAATCCAGAAGTGATTGAGGCTGTTGTCAAGCGTCACTGGAATGTCGTCCACGGAAATCTCGTCTACATCGAACGGCATGGTAAAGGCATGCCATCCCTTGCCGTTCTCCGTCTCTGGGAAGGTATAGGTAAAGGATGCACTGTCTGCCTCAAAGCTGACGGGCAAATAGAAGGGTTGGTCGTTGACCAGGTTGATGTGGTTAGCGTATGCACCCTCTACGATATTCGACCCGCGAGCGCTTTCGGGAACTGTCATGCCAGATGCAAAGGCATAGATGGTGTTTGGATTGTTGTTGGGCGTAAGCCTTGTGATGTTGTCACAGTCGGCATAGATACCGCAAAGCGTTGTCCCCGCACTCAGCGACGGCCGACGTGCCATGCCGGCAATCACACCGTTGGTCTTCCATGTCAGTATACCGCTGTCCATCATCCAGCCGCCTAATTCCCAGACACCACCGTTGGTCAAGGAACCATCCTGGTTGACGTAGGAAGTGGCAAGGTAATACTTGTCGCCTTCAGCAAGGTCCTCAAAGTCAAAGTCTACGTTGGCGATCTTGCCAGCGGCGATATTGACGCTATATGTCTTGCTTGAACCGCTCCATGCAGAGCCTGCGGCATTATACTGTCGCCATATCTGTATGCGGATCTTTCCGTCAAATTCAGTCTTTGCATTGTTCTTGATAGCAGCCTTGCCGACAAGTCGTTTGCCGTAGACGGTACCGCTGACAGCATTGGTAATTGTATAGGAGCTGACGGAAAGGTTAGCCTTGACGGCCTGCGAAGCCTCTATGATCTCCACAGTACCTTGTCCTACTTCTCCGGTACCGTTGCTGTTTGTGCAGAACCAGAGGTTGTAGGTTCCAGTTTCATCAGGCGTGAAGAAATAGGAAACGTCTACTGTCTCACCCTTACGTACAGTAACCATCGAACGGCTCTCGGTATAGATCTTGTTCTGTGTCTTGCTTGCAAAGAAAAGAACCTCTTTGAAGTATTCATTACCGTTGTTGCGGTATGTTACCCTGACCTCCTGTTCCTGACCTGCAATGCGCGTGCCGGGGAAGACAATGGTATCAATGCTGATGTTCTCCTCATTGTTGATGTCGATGGGTGTCAGTGTAGTATTGCCTTCATCATCAACCACAGCTTCTATATAATGGTTGCGCAGGTTATACTTTGCGCGCCATTCCTCGCTCTTTGTTGCCTTGCTGGCAGGGGAGAGCCTATAAGTGCCTTCCGGCAGCTTGTCCTTGATGATGAATGTCTTAGTCTGGGATGCGCTGTTTGACATACCCGTGATGGTTTGCATAGTGCCAACGACAGAGAGTCCACCGTCATCGTCCAGCTTCACAATGGCTGTGTTGAAGCTGCCGGAAGCTCCTGTCCTGTTTTCAAAAGTGGCCTTGATGGATGCGTCAGTGGTAGAAACATCCTTGATAAAAAGATAGGTGTCGGCGTTATTGTCGTCAGGTAGGCGAAGGTTGAAGAGCGCACGTTGGCTCATACTGTAGCCATCGCTGCTACTGCTTGCGCCGATACCGCTATTGTCACCCGGGTTAAGAATGCTGACAAGGAACCAGCCGTTGCTGCCGCCTCCCCATCCCCAGTTGAGGTGGAAAAGATTGTCACCATCGAAGCCGTCAAGCACGAAGGCGTGGCCGCCACCAGAGGAGAAACCGGAGAAAAGGACGGGATAGCCTTGCTCAATTTCGTTATAGAGCATGTCGAACCAGTCGTCGATGCTGTAGTCACGACGTTCGCCTACATAGCAGCTGTTGTCGTAGCCGAAATACTTGATGAAGGCTTCCGCACTGAAGTTCGCACCAGAGGATGGCCCCCAGCCCATCTTTACGGTTTGTCCACAATATAACAGCAAGTTGGCAACTGCCGTGTCGGCTCTGTCATGTTCATGGCTATCGTTGCAATTGTAAATGTCGTTCATGTATTCCCAGTCAATAGGTGTATTGCGCGGAACAGCCTTTGCTGTGGAGGTCTTCTTAGTGCCGTTGCTCAAGGTATAGGTGTTGGAGTGAGCAGGAATGATGGCTACAGTCTTTTCAGGATGCTTGTAGAAATTCATCACCTGTGCCATGGCTGTTGCCGTACAGCCTGAAGCCGGATAGTCCTGGGAACCATCCTCTTTATAGTACATCGGACAGGTAAGGTTGTAGGGATGTCCCTGATTCCAGCGGGTAGTCAGCAGTTCGGGCACGCTGCGCTTAGTAGTGCGGACTCGGTTACGTTTCTTCAATTCAGGAGACTCTGGCTTCAGGTCATTGTCAACAATGTATTTGATTTGGTCGGCATATGACTGTAGCCAAGAACGCAAGTTCTCAGGAATGTTCTCCGGATCGAATGAACCATGGTCGACATAGCCGAGAATAGGCTCCGTGCGGTCATCACCGGATACGATTACATATCCGCCATCATTTCCGGCATTGAAGATGTAATAGTAGGCATCTATTTCTTCTGCCTGATCGCTTTGTTGACGTGCTGCCCTAAATGGCTTTTGGACAGTGTTGATACTTTTACCCTTTTCAAGCATGTAAGTTTGCGCTGTATAGAGCGCCGCTTGTTTCCCAATGGGTTCTGCCGATGCTACAAGAGCGAGACAGGAAGAAAGGATAAAAAAGATAGTTTTTCTCATAGTTGTTGTTTATAGTTTAATGTAAAATAATTTTGCAAGGATACAGCATATTCTGAAAACGTATTTGTCCGTTCCAACACATCTTTCATGATTAGTTCCATAAAAATTTGTCTTAGCTGTTTACAAAGGCATAAATTTACTGTTCGTAACCCTTGGGATTGTTCTTTTGGAAGTTCCATGAGTCGCGACACATCTCTTCGATGCCAAACTTAGCCTCCCAGCCCAATTCCGCCTTCGCCTTAGCAGGATCGCAGTAGCAAGTGGCAATGTCACCCGGACGACGAGGTTTAATAACATAAGGAACCTTAAGACCGTTAGCTTTCTCAAAAGCCTTGACGACATCAAGGACAGAGTACCCATGTCCCGTACCAAGGTTGTAGACAGAAAGGCCTTTGTTCTCCTGAATGGCTTTGAGTGCGCATACATGGCCGTTAGCAAGGTCTACGACATGGATGTAATCACGCACGCCAGTACCATCGGGTGTATCATAGTCGTCACCGAATACACCCAGTTCCTTGCGGATGCCAATAGCCGTCTGTGTGATGTAGGGCATCAGGTTATTGGGTATGCCATTGGGGTTCTCTCCAATCAGCCCCGATTCGTGTGCTCCGATGGGGTTGAAGTAGCGCAACAGTACAACATTCCACTCAGGGTCGGCCTTTTGAATATCCATCAGTACCTGCTCAAGCATGGACTTCGTCCAACCGTAAGGATTGGTACATTGACCTTTGGGGCATTCCTCCGTGATGGGGATGATGGCAGGATCGCCATAGACCGTGGCGCTGGATGAGAAAATGATGTTTTTACAACCATGCTGACGCATCACGTCAACCAGTACGAACACACCGTTCATGTTGTTCTCGTAGTACTCAAGAGGCTTTGCTACAGACTCTCCGACAGCTTTCAGGCCTGCAAAATTGATGACGGCATCAATCTTATGTTCGGTGAAGATTTTGTCCATTGCAGCACGGTCGCGAATATCAGCCTCGATAAGCGTCACCTCATGGTCAATGATTTTCTCCACGCGACGAATCGCTTCAGGCTGAGAGTTATAGAAATTGTCTACAACCACTACGCTGTGACCAGCTTTGTCTAACTCGATAAGGGTGTGGCTTCCAATATAACCTGCGCCACCAGTTAATAGGATGTTCATCTTTATATTAAGGATTTAATCATTTACAATTTGTGATGATAAGTTTATTACAACCCAAACAGAGTCTTGAGACCATTGTCCACTCCACTGAAGCCCATAAAAGCCATTGCCAGAAGACCGGCAGTGACAAGGGCAATACTCATGCCCTGCATGCCTTTGGGTACGTCCATCATATCCAGCTGTTCACGTATGCCAGCAAAGACGGCAAGTGCTAAGGAAAAGCCGATAGCAGTGCTCAGTGCAAAGACAACACCAGTCAGCAGATTTGGTTCAAGCCCTTGTGTGGCGTATGTACCGCCTGCCACAAGGATGGCCACACCCAGAATACAGCAGTTTGTAGTGATGAGAGGCAGAAAGACACCAAGTGCCTGGTAGAGGGCTGGAGCCATCTTCTTTAGGATAATCTCCACCATCTGTACGAGAGCTGCAATAACGAGGATAAAGGCTATTGTCTGAAGATATTCCAAACCAAAAGCTTCAAGCACATACTTTTGAATAAGGTAGGTGACAATGGTTGCTAACGTAAGTACAAAAGCCACGGCCGCCCCCATGCCGAAAGCAGAATCGACTTTCTTACTGACACCTAAGAAAGGACAGATGCCCAAGAATTGTGACAAAACAATATTGTTGACGAATATCGCTGTAATGAATATAAGAATGTATGCCATAGTCTTTATGCCTTTTTAATCTTGTTGATAATAGCGATAAGGTAGCCGAGCGCAATAAAGGCTCCGGGAGCCAACACGAAGATAAGTGCGCCGTAATTCTCAGGGAAAAGTGTCATGTTAAATACCTTGCCTGTACCGAGGAGTTCGCGTGTTGCACCGAGCAACGTAAGAGCAATGGTAAAACCAAGCCCCATACCAATACCGTCGAAGACACTGCTCAGCACATCGTTCTTTGCTGCAAAAGCTTCAGCACGCCCTAAAATAATGCAATTCACCACAATAAGGGGAATGAAGAGCCCCAGGCTAGCATCCACTTCTGGGAGATATGCCTTGATAAGCATCTGGAGAATAGTTACCAGAGAGGCTATCACGACAATGAACGAAGGAATGCGCACCATATCGGGGATAAGGTTCTTGATGAGCGAAATAATAAGATTGGAGAATATGAGGACAGCCATCGTGGCAAGTCCCATTGACATACCATTCATAGCGCTGCTGGTCGTTCCAAGAGTTGGACACATGCCAAGCAGGAGTACAAATGTGGGGTTTTCCTTTATGATACCATTAAGCAGGACTTTCATATTGTTCATTTCCGTTTCCTCCTATACATTATATATTATTATTGGGTTCATCGGCCTGTTTGGTAGCACCGCTCTGTCCGTCGGAAATACTTTCAGAGAGTGTTTCATACGCAGCATTTATGCAGCGAAGGAATGCACGACTTGTGATAGTGGATGCCGTGATGGCATCTACCTCGCCACCGTCTTTGCTTACGGTCAGAGTACCTGCCCGTTTACCGATGATATCTCCCTTCTGTCCTTTCTGGAACCATTCCTGTGCCTTCGCTCCGAGTCCCGGTGTTTCATTGCTCTCAAGTACCTTGTAGCCAAGTATCGTTCCATCGGAAGCAAGTCCAACCATAACAGTTAATGCACCGCCAAAACCTTTTGGATCGGTTATCTTGATGGCTGTCCCTTCTTGTCCCTTCAGGACTTCCTGCTCAGCCTCTTTCTCCTGCTGAACCTTGATTGCTTTAATGGTTGGAGCCGTAATATAATTGACATAACCCAGAGCGGCACCAGCAACGATTGCGATACTGGTCAACACGATAGCCATATTGTACCATGTAGATTCAAGCTTCTTCATTTCTTTTCCTCCTTTCTGGCGACTTCGCCGAAACGTTCAGGCTTGCAATAGGTGTTGATGAGAGGCGTGAAGGCATTCATAATGAGAATAGCAAAAGACATACCTTCAGGATATGCTCCCCAGTTACGGATGATGACGGTCAGCAGACCAATACAGATACCATAGATGAGTTGTCCTTTTGCCGTCATGGGCGACGTGACATAGTCTGTTGCCATGAAACAAGCACCAAGGATAAGTCCGCCACTCATCAGTACAACGTGTGGCATGGCATAGGCCGGATTGATAACATGCATTATACTAGAAAAAACAAATACCGTTCCGAGAATACTTACTGGAATATGCCAAGTAATAATCCTACGCCAAAGCATGAAGGCGCAACCAAAAAGCAACAACAGGGCGCTGACCTCGCCCAGAGAACCGCCTGTCTGACCAATAAGCATCTCCACGGCATCGGGCAGTTCAGCTAATACAGAAGGGTTGCCATCCGTGATGGCCTTTTGCATGAGAAAGAGTGGGGTGGCAGCAGTCTCGGCATCCGTATAAGCAATAAGTTGATTGTTAACAGGCCAGCTTGTCATCTGCACAGGGAAACTGATAAGCAAAAACACGCGGCCAACTAAAGCAGGGTTGAATGGATTCTGACCCAGACCGCCGAATGTCATCTTGCCGATACCAATAGCAACGAGGGCACCAATGACAACAATCCAGATGGGCAGGTTGCTCGGCAGGTTAAAGCCCAGCAAAAGACCTGTCAGTATGGCACTACCATCACAGATAGTATAGCCGGGACGTTTTAGCAGGAATTTTGTAATTGCCCACTCGAAGAAAACACAGGAAGCCACCGATGTGGCAAGTACGATAGCAGCACCCAGTCCGAAAAACCAGAGGCCTGCAAACAAAGCAGGCATCAGTGCGATGCAGACCCCGTACATGTTCTTTTGTACGGAGTCATCCCCGTGGACGTGAGGTGAAAGTGATATGATTGGTTTCATTTTATATTACTATTTATTCATTTACCATTATTGCTTTGTAGCTCTGCTTCTAATGATGCCCATAACAGTTGACTTTCCGATGCGCACCATGTCAAGCAGCGGACGATGGCTGGGGCAGGTGAATTGGCAACAGCCGCATTCTATGCAACTGGCGATATCGTTTTTCTCTGCGCCATCCCATTCTTCCATTACACTCATCTTGCTGAGCAAATAAGGCTCTAGTCCCATTGGGCAAGCACTGACACACTTGGCACAGCGGATACAGGGCTGTGAAGCGGCACGCCGTGCTTCTTTGTCACTCATAAAGAGCAAACCGCTGGAACCTTTTGTCATAGGAATGTCAAGGCTAAGCAATGCCTTACCCATCATGGGACCGCCACCGATAATCTTGCCTGTGTCTTCGGGCATACCGCCACATTCATCAACGAGCTGCTGGAAGGGCGTACCTAAGCGTGCCAAAAGGTTACTTGGCTGCCCAAGGCTCTTGCCAGTCACGGTAATGATACGGTCAATGAGAGGCTTGTTCTTCATCACTGCCTGATAGATAGCAAAGACAGTTCCAACGTTCTGCACGACGGCTCCCACGTTGATAGGAATAGCGGGAGGTGCCGGAACCTGTCGGCCGATGACAGCATCAATGAGCTGTTTCTCACCGCCTTGCGGATACTTGACCCTAAGGGGAACAATCTCAATGCCTTCATAGGCTTTTGCCTTTTCTGTCAGCAAAGCGATGGCATCGGGTTTATTGTTTTCTATACCGATAAAGCCTTTAGTGACGCTGACAGCCTTCATGATGAGTTGCAGGCCGACGAGAATTTCATCGGGATGCTCAAGCATGAGCCTATGGTCGGCAGTGAGATAGGGTTCGCATTCCACGGCATTGATGATGACACACTCTGCCTTGCAGCCCGGCGGAGGAGAGAGTTTTACATGACAAGGGAACGTTGCACCACCCATACCGACGATGCCTGCATTCTTTATCTTTTCCACGATGGTCTTGCCGTCAAGTTCTGGACGATCGCTGAGACGGATGAGATCAGTACTTCTGTCAATGCTTTCTTCCCATTCATCGCCTTCTACGTCTATATAGACAGCCATTCGTCGCGTGCCACTGGCATCAAGGGCAACATCAACCTTAGCAACTTTACCGCTGACACTGCTGTGAATGGGAGCACTGACGAAACCACCAGCCTCTGCCAACAATGTACCTACTTTCACCACATCACCTTTCTTTACGACAGGTTTGGCAGGAGCCCCGATATGTTGAAACATGCTGAAGACTGCCTGCTTGGGCAGAGCTGCCTCGCGTATCGGGCTTGCAGCAGACAGCTTGTTTTCTGCGGGATGTGCCCCGCCTATCTTAAATGTCTTCATACTTTATTCGGCTTTTGAGAGTTCTACATTCTGAGTCGGAGCACTCGGAGCAGCAGGCTCTTCCACTTTCGGCTTGCGTGGCGGGAAGTTGAAGCCGTGTATGGCTCCTTTAGGACAGGCCTCTTCGCACTTGCGGCACATTTTGCACTTCTCGGCATCGATGTATGCTAGGTTATTCTCAAGGGTGATGGCCTCGAATTTCTCGCACGTCTTGACACACTTGCCGCAACCGATGCACGATGCTTTGCAGACCTTGTTTGCAATGGCACCTTTGTCCTTGTTGCTACAAAGAACAACTACGCGCCGTCCTTTCGGCCCTTTGAGACGAATCTCAATGATGCTTCTCGGACAAGCTTTGGCACAGGCTCCGCAGGCAGTACATTTCTCTTCGTCCACTTCGGGAAGACCTGTCTCCAGAGTCATATGGAGCGCATCGAACTGACACTTGCTTACACAGTCTCCACAGCCAAGACATCCGTAGCCGCAACCAGTCTCGCCCATGCCTGTCATTTGCTGGACTCGACAGCTTTGTGCTCCGATGAACTGTGCCAGGCGAGGACGGTTCTCGCATGTACCGTTGCATCGTACTACTGCCACTTTGGGAGCAGATGCAGCAACGGACATTCCGAGTATCTCCGCCACCTGTTCCATAACGGGCTGACCGCCTACAGGGCAGAACTTACCCTCTAAACTTCCTCCGTCAGCCGCCTTCACACAGGCAGCGGCAAAACCTGAGCAACCCGGATAGCCACAGCCGCCGCAATTTGCCTGAGGCAGGACTGCACCGACTTTCCCAATGCGCGGGTCTTCATGCACAGCAAACTTGTGTGAGACAAGATGGAGGATCAGCGCAGAGGCAAGCCCGATAAGTCCCAGCACACATACTGCAATCAGAATTACATTTACCATGTCTATTTATTATTTGTGTTAATCATTTCTATCTTAAAACCAAAATGTTTGCCTAGCTTGTTCCTGAATAAGGAAAGCACACCATAGTAGAGGACAAGGATCAGCAAGGCAGATAAAGCTCCGACGGCTTCTCCGCCAAGATGTGTGCCGACAAAAAGGACTGCTATCATGAAAACAAGCGGTATGACGTAGGCAAGCATGCTTGCACGAAGTCCTTGGCGGACAGAACCCAGCAGCGTAACGCTGTCGCCAACCTTGAGGATAGGGTAGTGCCCCCTTACTTCAATAACTTTTTCCTTGCTCTCGCTGCTGCGGCACAGCTGGCGCGCGCTACAACTGCTGCAAGCAGATGTTTGTAGGATGCGTACGGACAGCTTGTCTGTTCCGATGTTTTCCACGATACCTTCGTGCCTTATGGTCTCTTTACGGTTCACTTTGCGAATATAGATGCACAAAGTTATGTTTTTTTCGTTTAATTTCTGCCTTATATTTAATACGATTTTGTGAATTTGCATAAAAATGTCTTAAAGTAGCTGTTTTTTGCATCGAAATTGTATGCTTTACAAAGAAAAAATAGCTTGATGACATGCAAATTGCACCCAAACCTCTTCCCGAAAATAATTATACGCGAATAACCATGTGTCAGGATTGTTACACCGTCTTTTTCCGTGTGCACGATTCTTATACATTACTTTTTGATGGCATTATACTAAACATAATCCCCATTATAACGATTTAAGTTTTTT
>JAFLUV010000060.1:10007-12316 GCA_022508635.1 Prevotellaceae bacterium | reverse complement strand
GTTCGTTGGGAATCAGTGTGGTGTGTAGCGGAGGATGTCGAAGAGATAGGAGACTTTTGCGATGATGGTGCCGTTGGCACTGCGGCCGAAGGGGTCCTTCTTTGAGTTGGAGAAGATGTCGCTCAAGCCGTAGAAGTAGCGGCCCTCTACGAGGAAGTGGTGGCCGCTGCGCGTGGAGAGGTCGAGGCCGATGCCGCCTGTGATGCCGTACTCGAAGCGCTGCTGCACGGGAAGGTCGTACTGCTGGGTGACGCCGTTGCGCCGCAGTGCGAGCGTCTGCTCGGACCACTCTCCGCCGCGTTTCTGCGTATCGCCGACGCTGTATCCGAGCTGCGGCCCCAGGACGAGGTAGCCCTTTGCGCCGCCTCTCTCGCGACCGAAGCCGAGGTGTGCCAGCAGGGGGAGCTGGAGGTAGTGGACGGTGCGCTCGTAGGTGTCGGCACTGGTGTCGATGACTTCCCGCCAGCCGGCCTGCGAGTAGTTGAGTTCGGCCTGGAAGGCGCAGAGCATGTTGAAGTACTTCTCGCAGGTGTAGCGCGCCGTCATGCCCAGTGTGGGGCCGTTCTTCCAGGCTTGTTTGATGACGGGCGTGAAGGAGACGCGGTTCATGACCATGCCTGCGCTGCCGCCGATGGCGAGGTCTGCGCGCGGACTTCCTACCTGTGCGCGGGCTGCGCTGCTGGCTGTGAGGAGGAGAAGTAGCAGGAGTGAGGGGCGGTTCATCTTACAAGCTCGATTTTTTCTTCGGGGGTGAAGTGGACGAACTGCACGAAGCGGTTGACGAATCCGAGGCCTGAGGGCTGGCGCTCAAAGCGGAAGGGGCTCTGTACGGGCTCGGTCGTGAGGCTGCCTTGCCTGCGCTCGAAGGTGTCGCCTTGCCGGGAGAGGCCTGCGAGGAAGTGGAAGCCGAGGTCGAATCCGAGGGCAGCGTAGGAGGGACTTTCCTGCACGAGCGGCGTGCGGAACAGCTCTTCGTAGGTGCGCTGAAAGGCTTTCGTGCGCGCGTTCATTATATTATAATAATAGGGAGTCGCCAGATAGGTGTCGAAACTATAGAAGTCCCTGAGCAGCATCTGCGTGCTTGCGAGCCATTCGTGCGGGCCGATGAGGGCGATTCTGCAGGCGGGGTTGCGCCGGCGTACTTCCTTGAGGCGCGAGAGGAGTATGTTGAGCGTGCGCACGCTCGTGTCGTCCGTCACCACGAGGTTCAGGCGGAGGCTGCTGAAGGCTTGCCCGAAGTCGGCCGCCGATGCCTCGAGCGTCGTCCCGCAGAGCGTTTGCTGCGGCTCGAGGTCCTGCCCTATCGCCTCGCACAATTCCCTGCCCCGCTCGTCCGCACTGCCCGAAGCGACGACGACATAGTTGGGCTCTGCGAACAGCTCCTTCAGCCTGCGCGCGGCCTCTCCGTAGAGAACGGCTGCCGGCGCCTCGGCCTCGTATGCCAGCGGATACTCGCTCAGCTGCACGCCGCTGCCCGCAGGGAGCACCAGACGCGTGCCCTGCTCGCGGCATATCTCCGCAATCGTCTGCAACAGGCCCGCCTCAGAGAAGGCGAACACTACGTCCAGCCCCCGCAGCATCTCCCGCAAGCGCTCCGCATCCGCAGGCACGGAGGCGCTGTCCCATGCATGGATGCCCAGGTCCACACCCTCGCGCCTGACGCTGTCCGCTGCCATGAGAATGCCGCGGTACAGCTCCGTCATCCGCTGCGCGTTCCCCGAAAAGGGCAGCAGCACTCCGGCCTCGACGTGCGACATCTGTGTGCGTATCACGGGCTCCTCCTGCCGCACCGGCTCCGGCTCCTCCGGGCTCGTCTCCTCCACCTTCGGGCGAGGCAAGAGCAACAGCATCCCCTTCTTCAGCTTCCTCTTCGAATAGTCCGGATTGGCCGACCGCAGAGCCTCCACCTCCACACCGTGCTCCGCAGCCACACTCTCCCACGTCTCGCCCTTCACCACGCGGTGAAAGTCGCCGAGCGCAGAAAGCACGTCCTGCCCACGGAGCGCAAGCGGACAAAAACACATGAAAACACAAACAATGCCTGCAAAAAAACGATTCACGGCTGCAAAAAAACGATTCATGGCTGCAAAGGTACAAAAATAATTCATAATCCGCAGGCCATGACAGCCATTTTTACAGAACTCTGCACCTATTTTTATAGAACATGACACCCATTTTTACGGAAGATACCACCCATTTTTACGGAACATGACACCCATTTTGAGCAAATAAAACCCCGCACCTCTTTCTAAAATCCGTTTTTCTTCGTACTTTTGCACAAACATTTCCGCACATGAAGCACATACTCA
>JAFLUV010000060.1:3549-9907 GCA_022508635.1 Prevotellaceae bacterium | reverse complement strand
TCCGTTTTTCTTCGTACTTTTGCACAAACATTTCCGCACATGAAGCACATACTCACCCTGCTCCTCGCCCTACTCCACCTCACGGCATGGGCACAACTTCCCACGGTCGAGCCCCTCGGAACCTACTACGTCATCACGGAAGACGGCGAAGAAGAGACCGGCGACGTAAACGGAACCGTCCAGAATGCCCCGTTCCGCGTCCTCTTCACCGCCAATCCCACCGTCACCGAAGGCTATAAAAGCCAGCCATGGTACGAATGGATACTCTGGAAAGCCGACGAACCGCAAACCATCCTCCTGCGCAGAAACGACGAAACCATCGAACACGAATTCCGCGAAAGCGGCACCTACGTCATGCAACTCCGTGCCATCTTCTACGCCGAAGACCCCGCAGTCGGAGACTACGAATTCCCGCAAGACGACGAAGACAAGAAGCTCATCACCTTCACCCTGAGCGAAAGCAAGCTCGAATTTCCCAACGCCATCTCCCCAAACGGCGACGGACACAACGACATACTCCGGCCGAAAGACGGCTACAAGAGCATCGTATCCTTCCACGCAGCCGTATACAATCGCTGGGGACAGAAGCTGTACGCATGGGACGACATCCACGCAGGATGGGACGGCAAGTACAAGGGAAGTACCGTGAAAGACGGCGTATATTTCCTCGTCGTTTCGGCAAAAGGCAGCGACGGCATCAACTACAACATAAAGAAAGCCATAAACGTCATCTCCGGATTTAGCCACGGAGACAGCACAAACGGCACGGAAAACAATGAGTGAATACAGCCTCACCTCCGGAAAACAGCACGAAAAAGGACGCATCAGCATCGAAGGAGCCCGCGTCAACAACCTGAAAAACATCAACGTCGTCATACCGCGAAACAGCCTCACTGTCATAACAGGCCTGAGCGGCAGCGGAAAGTCCTCGCTCGCCTTCGACACAATCTATGCCGAAGGACAACGCCGCTACATCGAAACATTCAGCGCCTACGCACGCAACTTCCTCGGAGGAATGGAGCGACCTGACGTAGACATGATAACAGGTCTCAGCCCGGTTATCAGCATAGAACAAAAAACAACCAACAAAAATCCGCGCAGCACCGTAGGAACCGTAACGGAGATATACGACTATCTCCGCCTTCTCTATGCCCGCGCCGCAGATGCCTATTCGTACATCAGCGGAGAAAAAATGGTACGCTACACGGAAGAGCAAATACTTCTCCTCTTACAGGACGAATACAGAGGCAGGCGCATCGCCCTGCTCGCCCCGCTCGTAAAGAACCGCAAAGGACACTATCGCGAACTCTTCGACACAATTCGCCGCAAAGGTTACCTCTATGCACGCGTAGACGGTGAACTCAAGGAACTCGTTCCCGACATGAAACTCGACCGCTATCGCAACCATAGCATCGAAGTCGTCATCGACCGTTTGCGCATACAAGAGAAAGAAGAAGAAAGCAATGAAGCAACATCCGTCCCCCAGCAAAAACAAGAAAAGGCAAAAACCAAGGAAGAAATACGCCTGGCGCAAAGCGTAGCAACCGCCATGAAACAAGGAAATGGCGAGATGCTCGTCTACGACATGGACGACGACACGCTACGCCATTACAGCAAACACTTAATGTGTCCCGCAAGCGGACTGTCCTATCATGACCCTGCACCGCACGACTTCTCCTTCAACAGTCCGCAAGGAGCCTGCCCGCGCTGCAAAGGACTCGGGTTCATACATATCATTGACCGCAGCAAAGTCATACCCGACCCTACTCTATCACTTCGGCAAGGTGGCTTCGCACCACTCGGGAAAGCACGGCAGGCCATGATATTCTGGCAAGTGGAAGCAGTGCTGGAACAATACGGATGTACGATAGACACACCACTCGGCAACGTGCCAAGCGAAGCCATCGATGAAGTGTTGGAAGGCAGTCCGCAACGGCTCCGTATTCCTGCAGAAAAGACAAAGACAACGAATGATACCTATACGGAGTTCGACGGCCTGATAAAGTACATCAATCAGATGAAGGACACCGAAATGGGCGCTGCAGCACAGAAATGGGCAGAGCAGTTTAGCGGAATATGCACCTGTCCCGAATGCAATGGCGGACGACTCAGGAAAGAATCGCTGCACTTCCTGCTCGACGGCAAGAACATTGCCGAAGTCTCTGCCTTCGACCTCAGCCAGCTCTACGAATGGCTCGAAGAACTGGACGGCAAACTGACGAAGCGCCAGCAAACCATCGCACAGGAAATCATCAAGGAGATTCGTACACGACTGAAGTTCCTGCTTGACGTCGGCCTCGAATATCTTTCCCTATCCCGTCCCACGATGAGCCTTTCCGGCGGAGAAAGCCAGCGCATACGTCTTGCCACACAAATAGGAAGCCAGTTGGTGGGAGTCCTATATATCCTCGACGAACCAAGCATCGGCCTCCACTGGCAGGACAACATCAAGCTGATTCGCTCGCTCAAGGCCTTGCGCGACGGCGGCAATACGATCATCGTCGTAGAGCATGACCGAGAGATGATAGAGAATGCCGACTACATCGTCGACATTGGTCCCCTGGCAGGCAGGCGCGGCGGTGAAGTCGTCTTCCAGGGCACATATCCGGAAATGCTGAAGAAGGAGACACTTACCAGCCGCTATATGAAGGGCGACCTCTCCGTCAATCCGCCTGCAGAGCGCCGGAAGGGGAATGGTCTCTTCCTGCGCCTGAACGGGGCAAGAGGGCATAACCTGCGTAATGTAAACGTAGAGATACCATTGGGCAAGCTCATTTGCGTCACCGGAGTCAGTGGCAGTGGCAAGAGTTCACTCATCAATGAAACACTCTATCCCATCCTGAGCAAGCACTTCTATCGTTCCCTGCAAGAACCGCTGCCCTATGAATCAATAGAAGGCCTGGAGAACGTCGACAAGGTCATTGATGTTGACCAAAGCCCGCTGGGACGCACGCCGCGTTCCAATCCTGCCACCTATACAGGTGTCTTTATGGACATCAGGAGCCTCTTCGTCGGACTGCCTGAAGCCCGCATCCGAGGCTACAAGCCAGGACGTTTCTCGTTCAACGTCAAGGGCGGACGCTGCGAGCGATGCAGTGGCAACGGATACAGGACCATAGAAATGAACTTTCTACCCGACGTCTACGTTCCCTGTGAAGAATGTATGGGTAAGCGATACAATCGCGAAACGCTGGAAGTACGCTTCCGTGGGAAAAGCATTGCAGACGTGCTTGACATGACCATCAACCAGGCAGTTGAATTCTTTGCCAACCAACCGACCATTCTGAACAAGATAAAGGTATTGCAGGACGTAGGCTTAGGCTACATCAAGCTCGGGCAGCCAAGCAACACGCTGTCCGGCGGCGAGAGCCAGCGCGTGAAGCTTGCCACGGAGCTCAGCAAACGCGATACGGGGCGGACGCTGTATGTCCTCGACGAACCCACTACGGGGCTTCACTTTGAAGACATCCGCGTACTGCTCGGCGTACTCGGCCGGCTGGTGGACAAGGGCAACACTATCATCGTCATTGAGCATAATCAGGACATTATCCGCTCTGCTGACTGGATAATCAAGATGGGCCCCGGCGGCGGCCGTAACGGAGGCGAGATACTCCAGTGCGGAACTCCGGAAGAGACTGGCGATTACTAACCACCGGCAAAAAGACAACCACCGGAAAAGACAACTACCGGCAAAAGACTATCATTTGTAAAAGACACACATAAGCATATTAGGTATATATATGAAAACAAAGAACATGATTGCAGTCGTTACCCTTACGGCAATGACTGCTGCTTGCACTCCGGGAAGCAAGCAACTGGCATCTGGCATCGACCTTGCCAATCTCGACTCTACCTACCTGCCCGGCACGGACTTCTACATGTACGCCACGGGCGGATGGCAGAAAGCTCATCCCCTGACTGCCGAATACAGTCGCTTCGGTTCTTTCGACGTATTGCAGGAGAACAACAACGAGCGCCTTCGCAGCCTTATTGACAGCGTGGCTGCACGACAAAACGAAGCGGGTTCCATCGAGCAGAAGATTGCAGACCTCTACAACAGCGCGATGGACAGCGTGAAGCTGAACGAGGACTATCGCGGCCCGCTGCAAGAGTTCCTGCATTGCGAGGGCTATCAGACGTCTCCTGAGGTCACGGCCGAATGGCTCTCGAATGTCTGGCCGCGCATGCAGCGGCAGGGTGTGTCGGGACTTTACGGCATGTACATCGGTGCCGACGAGAAGGACTCGAAGAACAACCTCGTCTACATCAACCAGGGAGGCCTCACGCTCGGACAAAAGGACTACTATGTGGATCAAGACCCGAAGTCGCAGGAAATCCGTACTGCCTACCGGAAGTACATTACCGGCCTCTGCCTGCATCATGGCTTCGACGAGAAGGATGCCGTGCGAATTGCCGAGGACGTGATGCGCATCGAGACACGCATAGCCTTCAGCAGCAAGAGCCGCACGGAACTGCGCGACCCGGAGGCTAACTACAACAAGCTTTCCTACGACGAGCTGAAGCAGCAGTTCGCAGGCATTGACTGGGACGGCTTCTTCCGCAACCTTGACATGGAAGGCGTGACGGAAGTCTGCCTCGGTCAGCCCGAAGCCATCCGCGAGGTGGAGAAGGTGCTGAGGGAGGAGACCCCGGAGGCACTTCAGAACGTCTACCTCTGGCATGCCCTCAACATGGTATCGTCCTGCATTGACGATGAGAGCCGCGCCCTGAACTTCGACTTCTACGGCAAGGTGATGAGCGGCAAGGAAGAAGACCGTCCGCGCTGGAAGCGTGCCGTGGCTGCCGTGGAAAGCGGACTGGGGGAAGCCCTCGGCCAGCTTTACGTGGCAAGGTACTTCCCGCCTGAGGCCAAGGAGCGCATGGAAAGGCTCGTCGCCAACCTGCAAGTGGCTCTTGGCGAACGCATCGACGTACAGGACTGGATGAGCGACGAGACGAAGAAGGTGGCACGCGAGAAGCTCGACGCCTTCTACGTCAAGGTAGGATACCCCGACAAGTGGAAGGACTACAGTGACCTGCCCATAGGCGACAGCTACCTCAACAACATGCTTGCCGTGGGCGAATGGGAGATAAAGGACATGGTACGCACCAAGTTCAACAAGCCCGTAGACCGCGACGAGTGGTACATGACGCCGCAGACGGTCAACGCCTACTACAACCCCACGACCAATGAAATCTGCTTCCCCGCAGGCATCCTGCAACCGCCCTTCTTCGACATGCAAGCCGACGATGCCTTCAACTACGGAGCCATCGGCGTAGTCATCGGCCACGAGATGACGCACGGCTTCGACGACCAGGGAAGCAAGTACGACAAGAACGGCAACCTCGTCCAGTGGTGGACGGAGGAAGACACCAGGCGATTCGAAGAGCGTATCCAGGTGATGCGCGCCTTCCACGACAGCATCGAGGTGCTGCCCAGTCTTCATGCCAACGGCTCCCTCACCCTCGGCGAGAACATGGCCGACCACGGAGGCCTGATGGTAGCCTTCCAGGCCTTCGAGAATGCAACGGCCGATGCGCCGCTGCCCGACATCGACGGCTTCACGCCCGAACAGCGCTTCTTCCTCGCCTATGCCAACGTATGGGGACAGAACATCCGCGACGAGGAGATACGGAAGCGCGTCAAGAGCGACCCGCACCAGTTAGGCATGTGGCGCGTGAACGGGCAGATGCCGCACATCGACGCCTGGTATGAAGCCTTCGGCATCACGGAGGCCGACCCCATGTTCGTGCCAAAGGCCGAGCGCGTCACCATCTGGTAAGCTCCTGACCTCCGGCTGGAACCGACCGGAACACGCGGATCCGCACATCCGAGAGATAGACAAATGTCACCACAACGTGACGTTTGTCTATCTTTTTGTTATGCGAAAAGACATCCGTCTCCGTGACAAGATAGAGAAGGAAAGGAGCAAATCAAGACTTGTTTTTGACGAAAGTAGCTTTCGTAGAGCACGAAAGCAGCTTCCCTGGGGCACAAAAGCCGCTTTCCTCAGGCACGAAAGCGGCTTTCGTCAGGGACGAATTAGTCACTTGTCAGGCACGGGTGAGGCACTTGTCGAGCACGAGTGAGGCATTTGTCGGGTACGAGTGAGGCACTTGTCGGGCAGAAAAGTATCATTTCCCCGCCCCTGCTATGACAATTGAAATGCAACATGCAGGCAGTCAATATGTTATGAATTTGCGTTGAGAATCGCGCAAAAACACCCTCAATACGCATTCTCCTTTCCGACGGCATTCTCAGAGGACGGACAAAATACAAAAAGAAAGGAGATTGCGGACAATCGCAACAAAATGTAAAGGCGGAACCATCCTTACCAAAGACAAAGGCAGTCTCACG
>JAFLUV010000060.1:0-3449 GCA_022508635.1 Prevotellaceae bacterium | reverse complement strand
TGCGCCTCCCTCAGGAGAAGGCTCTCGTCCTTGACAGAAGCACTGAAATGGCCGATGCAGAGACGCCCCACCCCGGCATCGCGAGCCAGCATTGCCGCCTGAAGGGCAGTAGAATGACGCGTCTGCTCGGCGCGAAGAGCACGCTCATGCAGGTAGGTCGCTTCATGGTAGAGGAGCGTGACCCCGCTCAGGACATCCTTGAGCTGAGGCAGATACACCGTATCGGAACAATAGGCATAGGAGCGCGGCGGAGCGGCAGGGACAGTGAGGCGTTCGTGCGGAATGACAGTGCCGTCCTCCGTCGTCCACGATGCCCCGGCCTTGATGTTGCTGATTTGGCTGAACGGTATCTGGAAGGCATCAATCATCTCACGCCTGATATGCGGCAGAAGCGGCTTCTCGCGGAAGAGGAAACCGACGGAAGGCACACGATGCTGCAAGGGGATGCTGTGGACGGTAATGCTACGATCCTCATATACAAGCGTATGGAGAGACGGCACGACAGGATGGAAGAGGACGCGGTACCTGATGTCGGCATAGTAGGTACGGAGCAAGAAGTCGACAAGCTCGCCCACCTGCTGCGGACCGTGAACGTGCAGCTCAGCAGTGCGGCCAAGCAAGTCCATCGTACCGATGAGTCCGGGCAGGCCGAAGATATGGTCGCCGTGGTTGTGGCTGATGAAGATATGCCCGATGTTAGCCATCGGGAGCCCCATCACCTGCATTTGCGTCTGTGCCCCCTCGCCGCAGTCAATCATGAAATACTTACCGCGCACGTTGAGTATCTGCGACGACGGCTGATGGCGACGAGTAGGCTTTGCAGAGCCGCATCCCAATATGTTTAGCTCAAATTCCAAAATACAAAAAAGATACAGATAAGTAAAAAAAATTGCCCCGACCCCTTTGATGAGGGCCGGGGCATCTCGCTTGTTCTCTCTCCCCTGCTGAAGGGGAAAAGGAGTCTCGGGTTATTCCTCGCCTGACTGCAACTTGGCCTTGAGGGAAGCCAGAGCGTCAAGGTCGCCCAGCGTAGTGCTGGCAGTCTGGTTCTGGATAGCAGGTGCCTCTTCCTTGTGGGCAGCAGCCTTGCGGGTAGCCTTCTTAGCCTCGCGAGCCTCTGCACGCTGTGCATCCTCGAAGATGCGGCTGTGAGAGAGGATGATGCGCTTGCTCTCCTTGTTGAACTCGATAACCTTGAATTGCAGCTTCTCACCCTTCTGGGCAGAAGTGCCGTCCTCCTTGACCAGGTGCTTGGGTGTAGCGAATCCTTCCACGCCATACTCAAGCTGTACGACTGCACCCTTGTCAAGCAGTTCGACGATAGTACCCTCGTGAACGCTGTCCAAGGTGAAGACAGTCTCGAAGACATCCCAAGGATTCTCCTCAAGCTGCTTGTGGCCGAGAGAGAGACGACGGTTGTTCTTGTCAATCTCGAGGACACAAACCTCAATCTCAGCACCAATCTGCGTGAACTCGCTGGGGTGCTTCACCTTCTTCGTCCAGCTCAGGTCGCTGATATGGATAAGGCCGTCTACGCCCTCTTCAATCTCAACGAAAATACCGAAGTTGGTAAAGTTGCGCACCTTTGCAGTGTGCTTGCTGCCGACGGGATACTTCTCCTCGATGTTCTCCCAGGGATCATCCTTCAGCTGCTTGATGCCGAGGGACATCTTGCGCTCCTCGCGGTCGAGGGTAAGAATAACGGCTTCTACCTCGTCGCCTACCTTCATGAAGTCCTGGGCGCTACGCAGGTGCTGGCTCCAAGACATCTCGCTGACGTGGATAAGGCCCTCCACACCGGGAGCAATCTCAATAAATGCACCGTAGTCAGCCATAACGACAACCTTGCCCTTAACGTGGTCACCCACCTTAAGGTCGGCGTCAAGAGCATCCCAGGGATGAGGAGTGAGCTGCTTCAGGCCGAGAGCGATACGCTTCTTCTCATTGTCAAAGTCGAGGATAACGACATTGATCTTCTGGTCAAGCTCAACGATTTCCTTAGGATCACTGACACGACCCCAGCTCAGGTCCGTGATGTGAATGAGACCGTCCACGCCACCCAGGTCGATGAAGACGCCGTAGCTGGTAATGTTCTTGACGGTACCCTCAAGTACCTGACCCTTTTCAAGCTTGCCGATGATTTCCTTCTTCTGAGCCTCAAGCTCTTCCTCGATGAGTGCCTTGTGACTGACAACAACGTTACGGTAGTCCTGGTTGATCTTGACAACCTTGAACTCCATCGTCTTGCCAACGAAAATGTCATAGTCGCGGATAGGCTTGACGTCAATCTGACTGCCGGGCAGGAATGCCTCAATGCCGAAGACATCGACAATCATGCCACCCTTTGTGCGGCATTTCACGAAGCCCTTGATGATCTCGTCGTTATTGAGAGCCTCGTTGACGCGATCCCAAGAGCGGCTTGCACGTGCCTTCTTGTGAGAGAGGATAAGCTGACCCTTCTTGTCTTCCTGATTCTCAATGTAAACCTCTACAACGTCGCCTACTTTCAAGTCGGGATTGTAGCGGAATTCACTTATAGGTATGATACCATCGCTCTTGAAGCCGATGTTAACCACCACCTCGCGCTTGTTCATTGAGATGACGGTGCCGTCGACTACGTCATGGTCACTTACCTTGTTCAGAGAGCCGTCATAGGCCTCTGTCTGAGCCTCGCGGCTCACGTTTGTATTGCTCTCACCCTGTTCGAAAGCTTCCCAGTCGAAGTTTTCCAGAGGAGCAACATTTTTCAAATCTGCCATACAGATTAATTAAAGAGTTAATAGATTAAGTTATTTATCACTTGCAATTATTTATTGCGCGGCAAAGGTACAACAATTCTTCTGAACTACATTTATATATAGTATATATAGCTAAACTTTTACGTTTATTTAACAGAATAGGCCTAATATGCATATTAAGCTACAGAATTATAATTATATTCAGCAGTAACTATTCAACAACATTTAATATATGAAGTGCCCCCAGAAATCAGATTTGACTTCTGGGGGCACTTCATATATTGGGATTTTTCTCTTGTACTCCTATATCAGATATGCAGGTTCACGCCAATACCGAAAGTCTGGTTCTTACGGTCATAATGGTCTGTCTTGGGACCAGCAGCTGTTTGTGTGACGACATCACGGCTGTTATAGAAGGTGTACATGTAACCGAGGTCGATGCTACAGCGCTTTGTAGCATTGATGCGCACACCAGCACCAAGCATGTGGTTTGAAAGATTGAACGAAAGGTCGTTCATGAACTCATCAGCAAGGCCGTAACGGGTAATCTCCCATGATGCAGAGACCGTGATGAGCTTGCAAGCATCGTACTCAGCACCGATGAGGAACTCATGGGTGTTGTGGTCGATAAGCTTTTGTTTGTTATTAAATTTCTTGGTAGCTTTGTCGAAGAACTGATGATAACCTGCACTGAGACGAACGCTTTCGAGG
>JAFLUV010000006.1:10030-25553 GCA_022508635.1 Prevotellaceae bacterium | reverse complement strand
GGTTATACGTATAGATTGATTCAGTTATACGTATAGATTGGCTCAGTTATACGTATAGATTGCTCCAGTTATACGTATAGATTGCTCCAGTTATACGTATAGATTAGCTCAGTTATACGTATAGATTGCTCCTATGATGCAGAGAAGCTGGGTGAATGATGCGAATCTTTTCGCCAAAAATCTCTATATCAGCAACTTGTCGGCAAAGTTCTAATCCTTGGAATTATTCGGGTTTTCGTTCAGTTCGTCTGAATCCCTGTTCTCATTTCCTTTCAAGTTCCTTTACGAAGGCTTCGGCCTCTGCCAGCGTGTCTATCTTGCCAACATCCATCAGACGCAGACCTGGCTGCACATAACCATAGACAGCCTCCTCGGCACATAGCTTCAGGTAGAAGTCAATGATGCTGAACCTGTCGGGGAAATCCTGGAAATAGGCAAACAACTTTGGACTCATATAGTGGATGCCGGCAAAGGCATACTTGTGATAACGAGAGGAAACGAGAAGCGAGGGATCCGCAAGTATCTCGGGGAAGGGACTGCGCACTTCGCCCGTAGCGGTATTGGTCCAGCCCACCAGTCGCATCTCGTCGTCGAAGACAAGGTAGCGCTGCGTCTTGCGTTCGCTGACGAGCAGCGTTGCCGCCCTACCCTTTCCGGCCTCGGCAAAAGCGTACAGGTCGGCATTGCTCAGGATGTCGACGTTGTGGATGAGGAAACCGTCCCGCGCATCGCGAAGCAGAGACTCCGCGTGCTTGATGCCGCCGCCCGTCTCAAGAAGCTGCTCGCGCTCGTCAGAAAAACGGATACTCATCCCCATGGGATGCAGACGGCACCAGTCCTCTATCATATCGGCAAAATGATGCACGTTGACGACGACGTCG
Source organism: Prevotellaceae bacterium (assembly GCA_022508635.1). GTDB lineage: Bacteria > Bacteroidota > Bacteroidia > Bacteroidales > Bacteroidaceae > Physcousia. Next base: position 24,672 of record JAFLUV010000006.1, on the reverse strand, counting down.
CAGAAGCCCGCAGCCCTGAGCCTGTCAAGCAAATGCCCCAGAAGCGGCTTCTCCCCGACAGGAACCAATGCCTTCGGCATCGTGTCGGTAAGAGGTTTCAGGCGCGTGCCAAGCCCTGCAGCAAAGACCATTGCCCGCCTGGGAGTCAGAACCTGCCTTATGCCCTGCTCACGGTGACAAACATGTACCTCGATGCCGAACTTGCGGTGGATGTGCTCTGCCAAGTGCTGCGCACTGTAGACACTGCGATGCTGGCCGCCAGTACAGCCAAAGCAGAACATCAGATTATTGAAGCCCCGCTCCAGGTAGCGGCCGACATGGGCATCTGCCAGCTCGTAGACACTCTCCAGAAAAGTAAGTATCTCCCCGTCGTCCTCAAGGAAACGGATGACAGGTTCATCCAAACCCGTCAGCTGCTTATAAGGCTCATAGCGACCAGGATTATGTATCCCGCGGCAGTCGAAGACATAGCCGCCGCCATTGTTGCCCGAATCCTCCGGAATGCCTTTCCTGTATGAAAAGCTGAAAACACGAACCATCAGGGAAGAGGACGAAGGCGACTGCTGCGGCTGACAGCCCTCCCTGGACTCCTTATTCCACGCATCATGATCCACCAGCCTCCTCAACACATCATAGATATATGGGTATGGGCACCATCCGTCAGCAAGCAACTCGCGCAAATTGTCTATGGCAGGAGGAATGCTCTCCAAAAAGTGCGTCTTGCGCTCAAAGTATCCGCGAAAACCGTATGCACCAAGCACCTGAAGCAAGCGGAAAAGGACACACAACTGCAAACCCTCACGGAAAGCCTCCTCATCAACCTCCTGATAACTCCGAAGCTCCTGCAGATACACACTGGTAAGTTCTTCGCGGAATGCCTTCGTGTAGCGTGCCGACGCCTGCCACAAAAAGCTGGCGACATCATACTGGAGAGGGCCGCGCCGTCCGCCCTGGAAGTCAATGAAGCAAGGATTGTCATGGTCGTCAAGCATAACGTTCCGTGCCTGGAAGTCACGATACATGAAAGCACTGCCGGGAATACTGACGATGTCGTGCGCCATAGTCCGGAACGACTCCTCAAGCCTTAGCTCGTGGAAGTCAATGCCGGTCGGCTTGAGAAAACAATACTTGAAGTAGTTGAGGTCGAAGAGGACACTCGTCTCGTCAAGCGCTTCCTGCGGATAGCACTGTGCAAAGTCAAGATCCTGTGCTCCCTGAACCTGTATGGCAGGCAGTGCCGCAATGGTTTGCCGGAGCAGTTCACGCTCATGTTCACTGTAGTCGCCGCCGGACTCCCTGCCTCTCTTCAGGACATCAAAAAGAGAACGGTTGCCAAGATCTGTCTGCAAGTAGCACAATCCGTCCGGACTCTCAGCTAAAACATACGGAACAGGAAGTCCCTTTGCCGCGAAATGGCGTGCCAGATAGCAAAAGGCATGATTCTCCTCACGACTTGTCCCGACGACACCGATGAGCGAATTTCCGTCACTATCCCTCATCCGGTAGTATTGACGATTGCTTCCAGCCCCGGGAAGAGCTTCGCACAACGCAGCATCCTTTCCTATGATTTTCTTATATAGTCTGTTAAGTTCTTCCATCATTCCTTGTTTTGCCAGATAAGTCTGATACGGTTGCGCACAGCAATGATATTCACGATGCTGACCACAGCAAAGAGCAGCAACCCAAGCAAGACAGCAGGCATGAAACTTCCGTCGCTCATCTTGGGAAAGACTGTCCAAAGCATCTGCATGTACTGCACACGCAAGCAATAAAGGGCAAAAAGAGCAAGCAGGAGCACGGCAGCATTCATCCCAACCGTCAGCAGTTGGTAAGGCAGAGCCACACGGTACGGACTATAGCCGATGAGCAACAACGTGCGCATCCTTTCGCTGTTCTTCTCAACAAGCAAATAAATGCTGAGCATGAGGATGTAGAAACTGAGCAGGCTAATAAGCAGGCCGACAGCCATAACAATAGCAGCTGTCAGGCGCAGGAAGAAAGTCATGCGCCCTGCATCGAGCTTATCCTCTTCCAATTCATAACCATGCTGATTGACGTAAGTCACGATAGCATCGTCTGCAGGATTGTTCACTTCGAGAATAATACGGGTAGGCGACGTGTCGCTCTCTGGTGCATAGCGGGCATTACTCCAGCGAATAAAGCTCTCCGGAACAAGGATAGTGTTGAGGCGCGAACTGAAGCCGATCACCCTTCCCTTGATATATTCGCTTCGCCCGTTGCCGCGCATTGCAATGGTCAGGTCAACCATCCCGACAATGCTTTCCGAAAGTTTAGGCAAGTTCTGGCTCTGCGCAAAGCCAAAGTTATAGATTGCCAGATAGGTGCGAGGCAGGACAATGGGGACGACATCATCTCCCTCTGCAAAGTGCCATTTCTGTAAGTCTACGTCGACAAAAGCATCCGGCACACTCTCGAAGAACATCTCCGTACCGAACTGTGCCACACCCTCTATCCCCATGTTGCATGCCACCTTGTAGCGACTGGCAGTAAAAGCTCCCAAACGCTTCGTAAAGGGTTGCGAACGAAGCTCATCCATCTCCTTCTGTGTAAAAGTGCCGTCAGCCCCCAGCCCTATGGAACCCAGCACCGTGACACGCTTGTTGAGGATAAGGTAATCGGAACGGATTAAACCATCCTCAGCAGTAAAGGCAGGTTTTATATCTTGGTAGAATTGCAAGCTGAGCAACACGATGAGCATGCCTAAAAGATTGGCAAGAAAGAAGCCTGCAAGCTGTGACAGGCTGATATGTCGACGGAGCAGTTTCCAAAGAAGTTTCATAGGCACAGTGTTTTGTCGTAGGGAATTTGCATGTGTTTGCCTATGCTGGTGATGATGATGCCGGCACCTTGTCGCTGTGCCTCTGCGGTCATAAGTTCAGCCATTGCTGCAGAATTGGCTTCATCAAGATGCGAGACAGGCTCGTCAGCAAGCAGGAAATCAAAAGGCTGCACCAAGGCACGTATCATGGCGACACGTTGCTGCTGGCCAAAACTCATAAGACGAACAGGCGAAGTCATCTTGTCGGCAATACCAAGAGCCTCGAACCATTGCTTTATCTCGTGCTCTTGTCTGTGATGCGTCAGGCAGTTCTTTATCTCGACATTCTCCATTGCGGTGAGTTCAGGAAAGAGGCGCAGTTCTTGAAAAAGGATGCTGACATGATGCCCTCGAAGTCTGACCCAATCGTTCTCGGAGAGACTTCGGCTGTCGCGTTTGTCAAAAAGGATACGCCCGTCATAGTCCTTGCGATGACCAATTACGTAGCTACATAGCGAACTCTTGCCCGTTCCGCTTCCAGCCTCTACGAGGTAAGTCTTTCCACGCTCGAAGGTAATTTGTTGGCGCCAGATGTCGCTACGGATATCTGCCTTTTGCAGGAAGACACAAGGCAATGTATTGTCGAGAGTTATTACGTTCATCTGAACATTTAGCATTTTACCGTTTCTACGCACGTAGCATCCGCTACTGTTTCTTTAAAAATCCCAGAAGGATGTCCTTGATGGGTTTCCGTGTTTGCAAACTCATGTCCATGCTCCAAGGAGTATCGGCAGAAAGGGTTATCTTGTCTATGGCATCTACGGCTTCGTATATCTGGGGAGTTGCACCGAGCATGAGCGCCATGGAAGCATAGTACTTGATAAACTGACTGATGTCAATCGAACCGCTCAGATATTTGCCGGCTGCCGTCTGCAGGAGATCATTGGTCTCTGAATCAAAGAGAACATGATCGGCAAGCTGCTCGGAGGATGCTATATAAAGGACGTCGTCCCGAACTCCGAAGTAGCATGTCATGCCCATGAAGGTAAAGACATAATCGTCAGCCGAACCTCTTCTCTGCAGACTTGCACCTGCTTGTGAGGTCACATTCCACTCATCGACATTGGTCAAAAAATCAGAGTTGGAAATTTTTGCCGTAATGAGCATATCGTGGTGAGCCAGGTCTGCCTTCGGCATCATTATCACCACATCGCCGTCAATGGCTTTCAGCATCAAGTCGGCATCAAAGAAATTGACATTCAGAGCCATCAGTGCATTGCGCCACTGCGGATAGCTGCGCATGATTTTTAGCAACTGCTCGCCCTTCACATTGAAACAAAGCCAAGCAAAAGGCTTAGTAGGAAGCACAGTCTTTAAGAGCCCGTCAATAGGACGAAGTATTTCTTCTCCCGTAAATTCTGCGGCGTAGGACTTTCCGTCTTCGTCCTCCAATCTTGCAGAAAGCGTTACATCCTGTTCTCCTATTGTCAACGAAGCACTTTGGAAAGCATTGAAAAGATCAAGATTCGCTGGCATATATGCTTTGGGCAAGTTTCTCAAAGATGTGCTCATTCGAAGAAATCCCTTCTGCTTGTTCGCCCTGTCAAGGATAGGCACTTCCTGACGACTTTGCTTCATGAGCCTTAGCATTTTGTCGCGAAGAGCTGTCTGTTCCGCTTCAGAGGCAAACCAGCAGAGCAACATCTTATCTTTGTCAAGACAGCCCAGTGCCATTCCTGTCCGTATCCATTGTACGCCCCTTTGTTTCTCGGAAGAAAAACCTAACCTGGAGACAGATGCTAAGAGTTTGTCGGCATCACTTACATTCAATGCCACACCCGAAAGACCGCTCTCCGACATGAAAGCATAAGCGGGTTGCGTAAGGTCGATACCCATGCTGCCATCGTCGCCTTCCGATTTCAAGAGAGAGAGGATGTCTCGAAGTCCGATATCAAGTTCTGTAGCAAGTTCCACAGGGTCGAACGTCACGACCGCCACGGCATCAGCAGGCAGAGTGTTCCTGGCACGGTCGTTCTGACGAAAGAAATACCACGCTGTTGCAGCAGCCAACAGCAAAACAGCAATGACAAAAACAAGCTTTTTCATACACCTTCATGTTTTACGCGCAGCAAAGGTACACCAAATAATTCAAAAATCAAAATGATTGCCGCCACGTAAAGCCCTCAAGAGCCACAATTCCCCATCTGCAATGCTTGCAAACTGGTACAGTAGTTTATGGATTGCCTATCTCAGCATTACCTTCTTGCCATCTTTGATATAAATGCCCTTGCAGTCGGGAGTTGTTTTGGCTTTGCCGTCAAGGGTATAGTAGAGGACTTCCTTGTCTTGCGGAACGGTAGAAACGTTTGTAGTCCCATCGTCTATTGGCAGTATCGTACCGAAATTCTTCCACTGGTCTGCTGTCTTATAGGCTTCAAGGGCGGATGCAGGCACGTAGAGTATTGCCTCGTCCTGAACATTGGCAAATACAGCACTTCCCAACTCTGGTACATTCTTAGCACGACAGATGACGACAGCGAGGGAAGAAGGCTCATCGATAGGGGTACAGAAGGCATAATCCCCTATGCTCTTCACACTGTTGCCTATGATTATGGAGTCAACGGATTGGCAATTCCAGAAGGCACTGTCTCCTATACGCGTCACACCGTCCCCGACGACTATAGAAGTGACGGAATGGCAAGCACCAAAAGCTTTGTTTCCTATATGCATCACGCTGCCCGGGATATTGACGGAAGTGAGGGATAAGCAACACCAGAAGGCTTCGTCTCCTATGCTCGTCACGCTGCCAGGGATGTTGATGGAGGTGAGATCGGAACAGCTAAAAGCATCGACTCCTATGCTCGTCACACTCTCGGGAATAGTGGTACTCGTACAACCAGCAATCAATGTATTGGTAGCCGTCTCAATAATTGCATTGCATCCTTCACGTGAATCATAGACAGGATTATTATGCGACACGGTAATGGACATGAGGGCGTGGCAAGATTCTAAGATACTGTACCCTATATTCGTAACGCTCTCGGGGATATTGACGTAGGCAAGGGAATAGCAAGAAGCAAAGGCGTAGTTTCCTATATGCGTCACGCTGCTGGAGATTTCCATAGACGTGATGTCTGGGCAACCGTAGAAAGCTCCGTCTCCTATGCTCTTCACGCTGTAGGTTTTATCCTCATAGGTGACAGTAGGAGGGATAAAGATGTTTCCTGCATAGCATCCCCAATAGCCGCGACTCACTACCTCTACGCTCGTCTCGCTTGTGATGTTGTAGCAGAGGATGCCTGATTCAAAATCGAAATCCCACGAGAGGCATGTGAGGGTGGATGTAAGGAAAAAGAGGATGGTGGAGAGTGTCCGCCGTAAGGTATAGCTATGATTCATAGATTCTGCATATAATATAATGTGTCGTCAGTTCGTGATGTCGTTCCATCCGTTTACGCTCGAATTTGTATGTATTCTGTATAAGAAAGCATACGATTCAGGTTGTTCAAAATCCCACGATTTGCATTCTCAATTAATGAGTTTTTCAAAGATGTCAAGTAAATCTGAGTCAATAGTATTTAGGGTAAGCGAAGATCACTCGTCAACTATATCGAAACCAATTTCTTCTTCTCCATCAGAAACACCACCGTCCTCATCAAGGACACTCATACAGGGGTCGAAGTGGCTGGGGATATCGAAGTTTTCGGTCTGGGTGTAGCCAAGGCTACTATCCGCATATACCTTTTGTAAGAAGTATGCAACAATAGGAAGTGCAGAATTGGCACCCTGTCCATACGCCATGCTGGCAAAGTGGACGTCACGTTCATCGCCACCGACCCAAGCGCCGAAACAAAGACGCGGTGTATAGCCGACAAACCATCCGTCGCTGTTATCGTTGGTAGTACCTGTCTTGCCACCCATTGGAGCTGTAATCTTGTAACGTCCGCGCATACGACTGCCTGTACCGCCATCCATCACGCCTCGCATCATGACAATCATCTTGTAGGCAGCCTCCTCGGAGATGACCTCCTTTACTCGCGCCTGGAACTGCGTCAGTACATTGCCATCATTATCTTCTATGCGAGTGACAAAGAGCGGATATCGGCGTACGCCTTTCTGTGGGAAGGCAGAATAGGCACCCACCATTTCTGCTACGGAAATATCGCAGGGACCAAGGCAAAGCGCCAACGATGGCACGATGTCCTGATTTTGTATACCAAAGTCATGCAACAACTTTACGAACAGTTCCGGACTAAGCTGGCTGAGAAGCCATGCCGAGATCCAGTTATTACTCATCGCCAACCCCCACTTCAACGTTACCATCTCGCCATAGTGTGCCTTACTACCGTTGCGCGGTGTCCATATCTGGTTGCCAGCTACGGTGTACGACTGCTGCACGTTAGGCGCAACGTCACAGGGCGTCCATCCGTTCTCCATTGCCAACGAATAGAGGTAGGGCTTAATGGTAGAGCCGACCTGGCGCTTGCCCTGCGTACACATGTCGTATTGGAAATGGCTATAGTCAATACCGCCAATGTAGGCCTTCACGTGTCCTGTCTCTGAATCCATGCACATGAAGCCCGTCCGAAGGAAGGATTTGTAGTGGCGTATGCTGTCGATAGGTGACATGATAGTGTCTTTATCGCCTTGCAGCGTATAGACCGTCATCTCGACAGGAGTGGAAAAGGCCTTATCAATCTCGGCATCTGAATAACCGGCTTTTTTCATTTCGATGTACCTGCTGCACTGTCGCTTGGCACGTGCCAAATCGGCTCGTGCCTTGTCGGCTGAGATTGCAGCAGCATAGGGAGCGTTTTTGTTCGTACGGAGTTCCTTGTCGAAGAGTGGTTGTAGCTCGCCTGTGACGTGCTGATCCACAGCCTCCTCGGCGTATTTCTGCATACGACTGTCCAAAGTGGTGTAGACTTTAAGGCCGTCTGTATAAATATTATAGGGGCGTCCTTCGCGATTGAAATTCTTGTTGCACCAACCATAGAGCGGATCTTGTTCCCATGCCAACGAGTCCTCGTAGTATTTCTGCTTCTGCCAATCGGCATAATCGCTACGAACGGGCTTTTTTGCCATGAGCATAATACGCAGGTAATCGCGCAGATAGGTGCCATGTCCATCGTTATGAGTGACACGGTGGAAGTTGAGTCCTAATGGTCGTTCACGTAACTCGCGACGTTGTGTCGGGGTCAGATAGCCTGTCTTTTCCATCTGCATTAGCACTATGTTGCGACGCTCGATGCAGCGTTCCGGATGCCGTACAGGATTGTAGTAACTGGGATTCTTGCACATGCCGACGAGCAAAGCACATTGGCACGTATCAAGCTCCATTGGTTCCTTGCCGAAATAGGTCAGAGCGGCTGTCCTGATGCCGACGGCATTATGAAGGAAGTCGAAGTAATTGAAATACATGCTCACGATTTCCTCTTTCGTATAAAAGCGTTCCAGCTTGAGGGCAATGACCCACTCGATAGGTTTTTGCAGGAGTCGTTCCCTCGTCGTGGCGGCCTTTGCAGAATAGAGCTGTTTGGCGAGCTGCTGGGTAATGGTACTGCCTCCGCCGGCATTCTTTTGTTGGAGCAGCCCTCGCTTGACGATAGCACGCAGGAGAGCTTGGAAATCTATACCATTGTGCTCGTAAAAACGTTCGTCCTCTGTTGAAATAAGGGCATTGACCAAAGCTGGCGGCATATTGCTGAAATCTGTAAAAACGCGGTTAGCACTGCTGTAGCTCCAAGTGCCCAGTTGTTTGCCGTCGGAAGAGAATACTTGTGTTGCATACTTGTTGACGGGGTTCTGCAATTGCTCAATGTCAGGCATATAACCTATTTCGCCCATAAAGATGCCATAGAAGGTATAGCCGACAGCGCCAACCACAAATATGTAGCAAAGCCAAAGGAAGACAAACAATTTCTTTCTCATTGTTGAGATAAATGCAGTTTTAAGACCACAAAGGTACGATATATAATTTAATCTGCAAAATTATTAAAATCAAAATGTAAGATTCCCCAAATAATGTCTCCACCCGAAACATCGAATGCTGAATAATTGTTAACTTTGCGACATAAAAACACGAAACAATGAAATCCAGAAGTCTTGTAACCATAGCTCATCATTCCCGCGAGAAGATTGAATATCTCATCCGCATGGCTCAGGAATTTGAGCGGCATCCTAACCGTCGCTTGTTGGACGGCCGTATCGTAGCAACTATCTTTTTTGAGCCCAGCACTCGCACCCGCCTTAGTTTTGAGACAGCCGCCAACCGCCTTGGCGCGAAGGTGATAGGCTTTGCCGACCCGAAAGTGACCAGCGGTACGAAGGGTGAAACGCTCAAGGACACGATTATGATGGTATCCAACTATGCCGATATCATTGTCATGCGCCACCACCTGGAAGGCGCAGCCCAGTACGCCAGTGAGGTATCGCCCGTCCCTATCGTTAATGCCGGTGATGGTGCCAACCAGCATCCCAGCCAGACGATGCTTGACCTCTACACCATCAATCAAACGCAAGGGAAGCTGGACAACCTAAATATCTTCCTCGTCGGTGACCTCAAGTACGGACGCACAGTACACAGTCTACTCACGGCCATGCGTCATTTCTCGCCCACGTTCCATTTCATAGCACCGGACGAACTGGCCATGCCCGACCACTACAAGAAGTATTGTGATGAGGAAGGCATCAAGTACATTGAGCATCAGGACTTTGATGCAGACACCATATCAAGTGCCGACATATTGTATATGACGCGTGTGCAAAGGGAACGCTTCACTGACCTTGACGAATACGAGCGCGTCAAGGATCGCTATCTGCTGCTGCGCTCCATGCTCTGCAAGGCAAAGCCGAACATGAAGATTCTGCACCCACTGCCCCGTGTCAACGAGATTGAATACTGCATTGACGACACACCATACGCCTATTACTTCCAGCAGGCACACAACGGTCTCTATGCCCGCCAGGCGCTTCTTTGCGATGCTCTTGGCATTACGCTCGACGATATTATCAACGACAAAACCATCATTGCATGAAACGACAGGAACTTCAGGTGGCTGCCCTGCAGAACGGCACAGTCATCGACCACATACCCTCAGCCAAGCTCTTTCAGGTCATCAGCCTGCTCCACCTTGAAGGGGAGCGTTCAGCTGTCACAATAGGCTATAATCTCAAGAGCAAGAAGATGGGACACAAGAGCATCATTAAGATAGCTGACAAATTTTTCTCTGACGATGAAATCAACCAGCTCTCCGTAGTTGCACCAAACGTAACACTCAGCGTCATACGCGACTACGAGGTGGTAGAAAAGAAGGAAGTGCAGATGCCCGAGGAGCTGATCGGCATCGTGCGTTGCGACAACCACAAGTGCATCACCAACAACGAGCCCATGCAAACGCGCTTCCATTTCCTTGCAGGAGGCCGCGGCACGCTCCAATGCCACTACTGCAACAGAGAAATCAACCTTTCAGACGTCAAACTCGTATAGGATAACATAAACTTAAGGTAAAAAAGACACAATGGAAAAGGACACAATCATTTTCTCTCTTATCGAGAAAGAGTATCAGCGACAACACAGAGGCATTGAGCTCATTGCCTCCGAGAATTATGTCAGTGACCAAGTCATGCAGGCTATGGGTTCATGCCTGACAAACAAATATGCCGAAGGCTATCCCGGTAAACGTTACTATGGCGGTTGCCAGGTGGTGGACGAAGTGGAACAGATTGCTATCGACCGCGTCTGCAAGCTCTTCGGCGCAGAGTATGCCAACGTACAGCCACACTCCGGTGCTCAGGCCAATGCCGCAGTCTTCCTGGCATGCCTCAATCCAGGTGATACTTTCATGGGTCTCAACCTTGACCACGGCGGGCACCTTAGCCATGGCTCTTTAGTCAACACCAGCGGCCTCATCTACAAGCCTGTCGGGTATAACCTCAAGAAGGAGACCGGCCGTGTGGACTACGACGAGATGGAACAGCTTGCCCTCCAGCACAAGCCCAAACTCATCATTGGCGGCGGCTCTGCCTATAGTCGCGAATGGGACTATGCCCGCATGCGTCAGATAGCCGACAAAGTTGGCGCACTCCTGATGATAGACATGGCACATCCTGCCGGCCTCATTGCAGCAGGTCTGCTTGACAATCCGGTGAAGTACGCGCACATCGTCACCAGCACAACTCATAAGACGTTGCGCGGCCCTCGCGGCGGAATCATCCTTATGGGCAAGGATTTCGACAATCCGTGGGGCAAGGCAACACCCAAAGGCGAAATCAAGAAGATGTCCGCTCTGCTGAACAGCGCTGTTTTCCCCGGCATACAGGGCGGTCCGCTGGAACACGTCATCGCTGCCAAAGCCGTTGCTTTCGGCGAAGCCCTGAAGCCAGAGTTCAAGGAGTGGGCCATGCAGGTGAAGAAGAATGCCGCCGTGCTGGCCGACGAACTCATCAAGCGTGGCTTCCATATTGTCAGCGGCGGCACGGACAACCACTCTATGCTCGTTGACTTGCGCAGCAAGTATCCCGACCTCACGGGCAAGGTAGCAGAGAAGGCTCTCGTGGCAGCTGACCTGACCGTCAACAAGAACATGGTGCCATTCGACAGCCGCAGCGCTTTCCAGACCTCAGGCATTCGTCTTGGTACGCCTGCCATTACGACGCGCGGTGCCAAGGAAGACCTTATGGCCAGGATTGCTGAATTCATCGAGCGCGTGCTCAATGCTCCTGAGGACGAAGCTGTCATTGCCCAGGTACGCAGCGAGGTGAATACCATCATGGAGGCCTATCCCCTCTTCGCATACTAAGCAGACGCTCCCGCCATTGCGGTCTGGTTCTGAAAAAATGTACCGACAAAGGACATCCCGGGTATTGCATAAAACAAATGTAATGCAATACCCGGGATGTCTTTGTGCGTGTGGACGCGAAGGCTCGAGATGAGCAACTGAGGGTAAAGAGCAGGCTAATCCTTGCTGCCGTAGATGACCGTCCGGTAGCAGTTTACCTGTGCGTCCTGTTCCGGGTTGAGCCAGTGCAGGGAGAGTGTGTGCCGACCCTGTTCAAGGCAGTATTCCCAGCAGAGCTCCTGTGCCCGGTCATGGTAGCTGACGGGTGCCTTTACCGTCTCCTTCAGTGTTCCGTCTACATAGACTTCGACTTCCGCCACATAGTCGTGGCGCGGACTCTTCACGTCGCAGCGTACTGCATATCCCTTGCCTTCGAAGGAGAGCGTGTCGAAGTCCTGAATCTGTCTGCCCTCCACTATCTGCGTGGGACGCAAGCCGGGGAACGACTGCTCCAGGCGAACTGCCTCGGGGCGCTGCACGGCAAGGACGACAGACGATTCGCCCACGCTGCCACCGTGCCTTTCTATTTGCTGCAGAGCCAGCTTCAGGGTCATGTCGTAGGCACGGTTCATTGAGATGTCCGTGTAGGCAAAGTTGCGGTCTTCCACTTCGTAGAGGTTCTTCATCCACTTCTCAGGGATGCTGCTATAGCCCACCATGCAGCCCAGGATGCCGGCAGCCGTGGCAGGATTGCAGTCACTGTCCTGCCCGCAGCGTGTAGAAACCTCCATTGTACGCTCGAAATCGCCGTTGCCATAGAGGAGTCCCATGACGACATAGGCGCTGTTGATAAGTGCATCGATGTCGAGCGGGTCACATGCTCCTTCCGGACATCCCACTTCGTCTGCATACTTCTCCTGGCACATGTCCCAGGTTGCCTTCCAGTCGTCGGGATAAAGGTCATGCCATGCAATGACGTCTTCCATGCACTGACGGAAGAGGCTGCCCTGCGGAATTGTCTGCAAGGCTTCGGTGACGATGGTACGGACGTCGTCGTGCACGAAGGCGAGCGAGTACATTGCTCCGACGAAGACACCGCCATACCAGCCGTCGCCGTAGTTCATGATGTGGCCGACACGGTCGGAGATCTCCGATGCGGCGTTGGGCATGCCGGGCGATACAAGGCCTGCGAAGTCTGCTTCTATCTGGTAGTCGATGTCGTCGGCATGAGGGTTGTTCTTCCAATGTCCTGACTCGGGAGGCATGATGCCGCGCATGATGTTGAAGCGTGCTGCCTGGTTGGCGTGCCAGAGGTGGTAGCCGGCATTGGCAAAGGCCATTGCCAGCGAGTCGACAGGTGCATCGATGCCCAGGCGATCCATTACGCCGACAAAAGTCAGGTCCATGTAGAGGTCGTCGTAGAGACTGGGGTTCTGGTCGTAGTGCCATGCTATGCAGCCGTCCTCCCAAGTGATTTCCGTCTCGTCGGGAATGCGGATGCTGCGATAGCGGAACTCTGTGGGACCGCCATAGGTGCAGCCTATGAGCTGTCCTGCCCATCCGCCCTTGATTTTGTCGAGGAGCATTTCCCGTGTCAGTTCCTTTGTTTCCTGCTTGAGGTTCTGGCAGGAGGTCGTCAGCAGTGCGATGCCGACGGCAAGCATGAAGAGTCGTCTCATGATGTTTCTTTTCGGTTTGCGTTATATATAATATTAATAATGTATAGTCCGTCGCTTGTTCTTCTGTAGTCTGTCGTTTGTCCTTCTGTAGTCCGTCGTTTGTTTTCCGGTGCAAATTTATAAATAAAGCTGGTAAAATGTGCAATTGGAGACAAAAGTTTTCGCCAAGTCGCGGGAAAGTTGTATCTTTGCAGCCGTTTTTAATGTCAGGAAGCATGTTGTTTGAGTTTGTCGCAATCATTGTTTGCATGGCTGTCGTGCTGTGGGGAGCCGATCGTTTCACCGACGGAGCTTGTGCCCTGGCCCGGCGCCTGAAGGTCAGCGAGCTGGTCATCGGTCTGACCGTCGCTGCGCTTGGCACAAGCCTGCCCGAGTTCATTGTCAGCTTCATGAGCGTGCTGCGCGGCAGCGGCGACATGAGCGTGGGGAACGTCATTGGCAGCAATGTGTTCAACACTCTCGTGGTCATAGGCGTGTCGGCCATTACGCTGTGCCTGACGGTCGAGCGCTCGCTGCTGCGGCGCGACTTGCCGCTGATGCTTGCCGCTTCCGCCATGCTGTTCGCCTTTGCCGCCGGCGACGATGTGATAAGCCGCCGGGAGGGTCTGCTCTTCATCGTCTTCTTCTGCATCTACTCCCTGATTGTGTACCGCGTGGGGCTTCGCGACCGTAAGGCGGCACAGGAGGCCGCTCCTTCGGAACAGATGCCGCTCTACAGGATTCTCCTGCTCATCGCCGTCGGCATTGCCGCACTCGTGGTCGGCGGACGCTTCCTTGTGGACAACGCTGCGGCTGTTGCCCGCGAGTTCCACATCAGCGAGAGCGTCATCGGCCTGACGATACTGGCTGCGGGGACGAGCCTGCCGGAGCTGGTGACGAGCATCATCGCTGCGCGGAAGGGGAGCGAGGGGCTGGCTGTCGGCAACGCCATCGGCAGCAATATCTTCAACATTGCCTTCGTCCTGGGCATCTGCGGCAGCGTCTCCCCCATTACCGTGACGGAAATCACGGCGACGGACTGGGCGATGCTCCTCGGCAGCTGCCTGCTGGTGTGGCTGCTTGCATGGACCGGTCGCAAGCTCGGCCGCAGGGAAGGCGCCGTGCTGGTTGCCTGCTATCTGGGCTATCTCATTTCGCTGCTGATGGGCTGAACGCTCCCCTCTCCCGCATCTTCCGCGGGGGAACAAGGCAGAAAAAAAAGCCTCGCAAGTTTGGTCTTTCGCTTGCTATTTCGTATCTTTGTACCCGAAATAGTGCAAAAGAACCGACAACCCGCACCAACTCCGCCAGCAATGGAAAAGACAACTGCCAGCAGATACAAAACAACGTGCATTGCACGCAAAAAATACGAGCACTGCTTGTCGAAAAAACGAGCAATGCTCGTATGGGTTAACGAGCAGTGCT
>JAFLUV010000006.1:0-9930 GCA_022508635.1 Prevotellaceae bacterium | reverse complement strand
CGGCGAACAAGCTGTACAGAATCATTAATCACTGAAAACTAATAACTTACATATCAACAACAAAAACTTCAACTGACATGAAAAAACGTATCCTCAACCTCATCCCGGGCCTTGCCCTGCTGCTTGCTGCATTTGCAGGCACGCCCCTGCAAGCCCAGACGGACGACTTCACGGGCAAGACCATCTCCCTCGGCGGCAACTCCACGACGCTCGAGACGGGTCAGTGGTACGTCCTCTACAACGCCGCCACCTCCTCCTACGTCGTCGAAGGCAAGGAGAACGCGCTGGGCGTATCCTCCACGACCCCTAACGGGACAAGCGCGACGACCAATGCCGGCTACCTCATACAGCTCGAAGAGGCAGGGGCAGCAGGAGAGTACTACCTGCGGACAGGCCGCGGCAACTACATCGCCAACGTGACCACGAGCAAGAACAACGGCACGAGCCCCGACGCGGCAGACAAGTACGCCTTCGCCATCGCCCAGCTCGGCTCAGCAGGCCACTGGTCGCTGCGCAGCAACGGACTCTACTACCTGCAGAGCAGCAACGGAAACCTCATCGGCGCAGGAAGCGTGGGCGGCGCAGGAACCGACCGCGACTGGGTCTTCCGCAAGGTCACCTTCAACAACATCAGCGACCTGACGGGCACGGACTACGTCAAGTACATACTGAGCAGCACCAACCTCGTGCGCCTCACCAACCGGCGCATGTCCGGCAGCCGAGTTGCCGACAACGGCACGAACACCGTAGGCGCAAGCGCCAACGACAATACCCTCGCACAAGTATGGATCGTCGCCAAGTCGGGCGAAGGCTATACCCTGCGCAACGCCGCCACGGGACGATACCTCAACGACGACGACAACTTCCGCACCCCATCCGCATCCTCCAACCTGCTCTACATACAGTTCAGCCCCAACAACGGAGCCGGCGACGCCTACGTCAACCTCTCGGAGAAAGCCGACTTCTCGGGCAACAACTGCCTCAACCTCAACGGCGACGGCGTCACACTCTTCAAATGGGCCTGCCAGGGAGACCAAGGCAGCGACTGGAGCATAGCCCTGGCAGAGAACTTCACGATGGAAGAAGTAGAGGACAACCTGCTGGCAAGCGGCGGACTCTCCGCACCCGTCGCCGGCAAGTACTACCGCATCAAGAACATCGGCAAAGGAAGCTACGCCAACGAAAACTTCGCCTCCAACACCCTCACCGTCGAAGGCAAAGACGAAAGCAAGCTCTCGCAGTACTGGACACTCGTACAGACATCCAACGGCCGCTGGAACCTGCAAAACCTCTGCACACAGCGCAACATCGCCCAGCAGAACGGCGCCCTGAGCAGGCAATACACCACCGGCACCAGCGCAGCATCCAGCTTCGCACTGCAAAGAACCGACGACGCCACCACCTACACATACTACATCCTCGACAGCAACACGGTAGGCCTCCACGCCGACGCCGCCAACAACATCGTAGGCTGGTCGTGCAACGGCATCATCAACAGCACATGGGGCTTCGAGGAAGTCGAACTCGACGACGACTTCATCAGCCAAGGACGCTCGCAGCTCAACGACTACGCAGAACTGCAAAAGAACATCACCGCCTACAAGGCCGCCCTTGCAGCCCTCTTCCAGGACAACGCCTGCACCATCCTCAAGGACGAAATACAAAGCCTCAGCGACGAAGCACTGGCCGAGAACGCCGACTTCGCCATCCTCAATGCCGACATGAAGGCCATGGTGCTCAAAGTCAAGAACAACACATGGCAGAGCTTCACCTCATCCAGCGGCTACACACGCGAAGGCTTCGAGAAGTTCTTCCGTGTACGCGACGACTACAAAGTCTACAGCCACTTCCAGAAAATGGCCGGCAACGACTACACAGGCATGAGCAACAACTTCGGCAAACTCTCCGGCCCCACAGGCATCACCGGCAAGCCGGGTGACATTATATATATATACGTAGAAGAAGAACCAAGCGCCGACTGCACCCTACAAGCAGAAGTCGTCACGGACAGCGAGTCACCCGGCGACCACCAGACAGGCGCAACGACACAGCTCCACGCAGGACTCAACACCCTGGTTCTCGGCAATGCCAGCACCATCTACATCTTCTACCAGCTCAACGACCCGGAAAAATACCTCGACAACTATCCCGATGCCAAGATACACATCGAAGGCGGCGAACTGCAAGGATACTTCGACCTCACGCGCGGCATGACCAACCAGGACTGGAAGCTCCTCTGCGAAAGAATGCTCAACAAGAGCCAGGTACTCAACCTGAAGACACCCCGCGTAGTCTTCGCCATGCGCAAAGACCTCGTGCAGGCAGCCACCGGCCCCAACGGCGAGATGGAAGGACTCATGCGCGTCTGGAACAACTTCGTAGAGTGCGAAGAAGACCTCATGGGCTTCAAGGAAGACCTCAAGGGACGCTTCCGCAACGTATGGAACGCATTCTCCGTCAACTACAACTACATGTTCGCCACAACCTACGGCACCTACTACGAAAACAGCACCCTCGCCACCATCATGAACTACAACACCATAACCTCAAGCGGCGGCGCCATCTGGGGACCCTCGCACGAGATGGGACACAACCACCAGGCATGCTTCAACATCGTAGGCGCAACGGAAGTCAGCAACAACCTCTTCTCCAACGTCAACGTCTTCCTGCAAGGCGTCACCACCACCCGGGGAACCTCAGTGACACAGACCCTGGAAGACTTCGCACGAGGCACCGGATGGTTCGGAATGAGCATCTGGGAACAGACACGCTTCTACTTCCAGCTCTACCTCTACTTCCATGCTCAGGGACACAAGCCAGACTTCTATCCCACCCTCTTCAAGATGCTCCGCAAAGACCCCATCAAGAAACGTTCGAGCGACTACGACCCAACCGTCGTCGACGGAGACGGCAACAAGGGCGGCTACATAAGCTACGGCAAACAGGACTACCTGCACATGGCCAAGAAGATGTGCGATGCTGCACAGCTCGACCTGAGCGAACTCTTTGAAGTAAACGGCATGTTCGTCCCCTACGACAAGTTCTATGTAGGCGACTACGCTAACTACTGGGTAACCACCACCGAAAAGGACATCGAGGAAGCCAAGGCATACATGCGCCGCTACCCGAAGGCTCCCAGCATCTGCTTCATCGACGACCGCATCAAGCCCTCAGCATCCATCTATGGCAGTCCGCTCGAAGGCAAACCGCGCGGAGAAAACCGCGTAGACTACGACAACGAGGTACACATCGGCTATGCAGACGTCGGCCAGTGGGGCGACTTCATAGATGCCTATCAGACCGACGGCTACTACTACACCTCGACCACAAGCCAAGGCTTGACCACATACAGCATAAGCGGTACCGGCGCCATCGGCTTCAAGGTCTACGACAAGGACGGAAATCTTGTATACCTCTCCAACAAGAACAAGTTCACCATCCCGTCGTACGTAGCCCCGAAGATAGAGGACGGTTTCTCCATCGTAGCGTGCGAAGCCAACGGCTACGAGGTATATGTCCCCTATGGCCCGGCTATGTATCGCGGCGACATGACAGTCTATTATGAAGGCGACAAGACCCCGCACACCGTACATTACTATGGTACGGGAACATCCGAGACAAGCCGGATGAGTCCGCTGCCTGCCAATTCCATTGCCTACGTCAAGCCCGGACAGAGTGCCAAGAAACTGCCCACGGCAGAGCTTCTTGCAAACACCAATGTGGTGGATGCCGACGGTACGGCTCAGTCTGTAGTCATTGACGGCGACAAGCCCCTCTATATTCCCGAGGAATTCGTAGCAGAAAACCTCTCTTTCAGCAAGAGCGGAGAAGGCTATCAGGCACTTCGGCTGCCTTTCGACTCGTATGCACTCGGATATATCACAGAAGACGGCATAATGAATAGTGGCGATGGTTCGGGAAATGCCTTCGCAGCAGATTTGCCTGTCGTCTTCCTTATCAATGGTATTTCCAACAACACTTGGACTGACTATAACAAAGCAGTTCATGCAGGCACATACGTAGGGACAGAGAGTGGATACATCCTCGATCCCAACTGCAATCCGGAGGAAAGCGTCCAGCTCGTCTATGCAGAAAACATCTCTCCCTTCACGTATGTTTGGGAAGAAAGTACCGGCATTAGCGGAACGGCAGCAAAGACTGACGCTCAAAGCTTCGCGAAGGACGGCATCTTCAATATGTCTGGACAGCGCGTAGGCAAGCCCCAAAAGGGACTCTACATTGTCAACGGAAAGAAAGTGCTGGTCAAGTAGAGCCTTCGGACAAAGAACATTCCAATAATACAATGCGCAAGAAAACATCAACACCGCCACGCAAGGCAGATTCAGGACAGCATACAGCCCTTCCTTCTTCCACGAGAAGGAAGTGGCTGTTGCCAGTCTTACCCATCTTCTTTGTCCTGACATGGCTATGGGCAGCTTGGTACTACGGCTCTGTCTTCCACATCAGCAGAGAGTATAGTTTCTGGGTTGCAGACACCCGCGTCATGGAGTTTATTCTGAGTCAGTCGTACGGCAGCCTTCGCTATTTGGGGCGTGCCATGCTGCAACTCTATCAATATCCCTGGCTCGGCGGTCTGCTCATGGCATTGATGCTTTCTGCAGGAAGCTGGCTTGCAGGCTACTGCATGCGGCTTCGTCCGGCATGGCGTCCCATCCAGTACCTTCCGGCGTTGGGCTATATGGCTGTCATCACATTCCTGGGATTAGACATTTTCTTCGAGGCACGCACGGGATTGATATTCGGCATTCCGTTCGTCGTCCTGCTCGTCCTCTGTATCTGGGGCATCATGATACGCAGCTTCAGCCGCAAGTCTGTACCAGCTATCATAAGTATCCCGACGGACGAAACTCCGCGACAGAACACCATGCAACTTGCTGTCATCGTTCTTTGTCTGGCAGCCATCATCGGTTTTGACCAATGGCAGCGACCTTACGTACGCGTCATTTGCCGGCTGCTCGACATGGAATACCAACAAGACTGGGCTGGTATACAGAAGTTGGCACGCGCCAATGCAAAGATGAGCAACCGCCCGATGGCCTGCTCCTATGCAATCTCTTTGGTACAAACCGGGCTGGTAGCCGAACGTCTCTTTGACATCAGACTCGACTACGACTCACTGTACATTCATGGCATGGACGGAGAACACAATAATGCAAGCAACCTCTATGTGCCAGAAGGTGATTATTACGGCGGCTTCATTGAGTCGGCGATGCATTCGTCCATGGAACAAATGGTCATGACCGGACCAACCATTCGTCTACTGAAGTTGATGACAAAATGTGCCTTGATGCGGAGCGAATGGGAGCTGGCAGAAAAATATCTCACTCTTTTGCATCGCGTACCCTTCGAAGGAGCGTTTTGCAAGAAGTATAGTGCCTTGTTGCGACAACCAGAGTTAGTCAACGCCGACAAAGAAATGGCGATGATAAGGCTAACGGAACCTATTCACGACAGCTTCGAGAACCAGTATCAGCAGCCACTCTTCATGGGCTACAACCTCATGCTTGTAGAAGGGAGGAGCAACAATGCGCTCATCAACAGCCTTGTCGTGTGCCTATACACAAAACTGATGCCACAGTTCGTTGAACGACTTGAACCTCTCATCGGAACTACGCCGCCCAGCATCATTATGGATGGTATCCTGTTAGCAGAGAATAAGAACCCGGGGATCTCGCAGCATTTCAACGGGCTCAATCTCCGAGAAGCACAGATACAGAACTTCCTCCAAAAAGTACGCCCCTATATAAAAGACTGTCCGCGTTATGCCTACGAGCTGTTCCCGCGATACAAAGGATACTACCCGTACTACTATTTCTTCGGGAATCTCAAGGCAACAAGAAAGGGCTATACCAGCTTGCAATCCAGCAGTTCAGGCGTAAACTAAGCAATGAGAACATGAAACGCTATACATTATATATATATATACTTGCCGCAACGATTCTGATGACTGGCTGCAAGCCCGATGCGAAAGTGCCCGAACAGTTTGCAGAAGCAGGCATTCAGGCAAACATCTATCCCGACTACACGGATGTCACCATACCACCCAACATTGCACCGCTCAACTTTATTGTACGTGATTCGCTCTCGACCGCCTATGTTGCACAGCTGCAAGGCGGAGGCGAAGAACTTATTGCTGCTGCAGGAAAGGACGGCAAGGTGCAGATGGATTCCCTGGCATGGCGCAGGCTTCTCATTGCCAGCAAGGGAAGCAACATGATTGTCAATATCTATGCAGAGCGTAATGACGGCTGGGTTCGTTTCTTGCCCTTTACACTCAATGTAGCCGAAGAGCCCATTGATGCATTCCTTAGCTATCGCCTCATCGAGCCAGGCTATGAGCTCTATCGGCAACTCGGCATCTATCAGCGTAACATAACGACCTTCGATGAAGTTCCCGTCTACGAGAACAATCGAGAGTACAGCAACAAAGACAACCATTGCATCAACTGCCATAACTATCGTATGGGCAGCACAGAGAGTATGCTCTTTCACGTCCGTTCCAACCATGGAGGCACGATTATTGTCCAAGACGGCAAGGCGCAGAAAATCCAGTTTAAGGATAGCACCATCATTACCAGTGCCGTCTATCCCTCCTGGCATCCTACGGAAAACCTTGTCGCCTTCTCGACTAACAAAACCGGGCAGGCCTTCCATGTCTATCACCCGGAAAAGATTGAGGTATTAGACGAGGCCAGCGACCTGCTTCTTTACGACGTAGAGAAAAACGAGGTGAGCCACATCATCCGTACCAAGGTCGATTTGGAGACATTCCCCTGCTGGGCACCCGACGGATGCACCCTGTACTATTGTTCGACCAATCCCAGTCGTTTCATTGACCCGACACTGCCGGACAGTATGCTCAGCCGACAGATTCTTGCCAGCTACGACAGCATCCGCTACAACTTGATGTCCATTTCTTTTGAGCCCAAGACACGCAGCTTTGGCGAACCCAAGATGGTAATCAATGCCGAAGCCGAAGGGAAAAGCATTTCCGTGCCACGTGTCTCGCCCGACGGACGCTACATCCTTTACACGAAAGGCGACTACGGACAGTTTCACATCTGGCACAAGAGCAGTGACCTTTGGGTAAAAGACCTACAGACGGATAGCTGCTATGCCCTGACTGAAGCAAATTCGCCCGACGTGGACAGTTTCCACTCCTGGAGTTCTAACGGACGTTGGTTTGTCTTCAGCAGCCGCCGCATGGACGGGAACTACACACATTCCTTCATTGCCTATTTTGACAGGCAGGGTCATGCACACAAGCCTTTTGTCCTGCCGCAGGAAGATCCTGAGATAAACATCCTGCGCTTGAAGAGCTACAATGTGCCTGAACTAAGCCGCGATGCCGTACACATCTCTGCCAAGGAACTTCACCACTGCATTTATGAGACAGAAGGCGAACTGGCTACCTACAAGACAAATCCCACTGCAATCATCAACCTACAAGGGATAGACAGTACGACCGGAGCATCGAAAAAAAGCCCAAACTAAGACACCCTACATGAAGCATTTCGCAAGCGTATTCATTATTCTCTGTTTCCTGACTTCCGTTCCAATGCTTGCCGAGCAAGTGCGTGTCTTCACGACGACTGCCGACGGAAAGAAACAAATAGAGTACACTACGGCAGTAAGCTCACGCATTAAGTATCCCAAACATTTGTCACTCACTCCTGCAACGACATATCAGGAGATGGACGGCTTCGGCTACGCCATCACTTACAGTGCCTGCTACAACCTCATGAAAATGTCGCCTGCAGACCGCCACGCTTTCCTTGTCAGGACATATTCCCGTACAGAAGGCTACGGCATCAGCTACGTTCGCATCAGCATCGGCTGTTCCGACTTCTCCAGCACCGAGTATTCGCTTTGCGACACAAAGGGCATCGAGAACTTCCGTCTCTATTCGGACGAGACGCAGTACGTCATTCCCATTCTCAAGGAGATACTTGCCATCAATCCCGACCTGAAAATCATGGCAGCTCCATGGACTTGTCCCAAGTGGATGAAGATAAAAAGCCTCTCCAACCCTGTTGCCTACGACTCATGGACATCCGGTACTCTCAATCCCGTCTACTACGAAGACTATGCCGAGTATTTCGTCCGTTTCGTACAGGCCTTTGCTGCCGAGGGAATACCCATCTATGCCGTTACGCCACAGAACGAGCCGCTCAACCGAGGCAATTGCGCCAGCCTCTATATGCCTTGGCAAGAGGAGGCTGCCTTCGTAAACAAGCTTGCTCCGGCTTTTGCGCGTGCCGGCATCAAGACGAAGATATATTGCTTCGACCATAACTATAACTACGATAACATTTCCGACCAGCAGGACTATCCCATCAACTTCTACGCTGCCCTCGACCCAAACATGGACGGACGGGACTTAGTCGTCGGCTCAGCCTGGCACGACTACGGCGGCAGTGTTACGGAACTGGACGACATCAACCAGAAGGCTCCCGACAAAGAGGTTATCTTCACCGAATCCAGCATCGGGACGTGGAACGACGGCCGCAACCTCTCCGTTCGCCTGCTTGCCGACATGAGGAACCTGGTCTACAATACCGTGACGCGTCGCAGCAAGGCCGTCATGGTCTGGAACTTCATGCTTGACCTCAACCGTGGTCCCAACCTCGACGGCGGCTGCACGACATGCTATGGTGCCGTAGACATTGACCAGAAGGACTATCATACCATTACCTACAACTCGCACTATTTCGTCATGGCACATGCCAGCCTTGCTGCTCAGCCCGGTGCGCGTCGCATTGCAGCCAGTATGTCCGACAACAGTACGGATGTCAGCTATGCGGCTTTCCTCAATCCCGACGGCAGCTATGGGGCTTTCTTCCTGAACGGCAACAGCTATGCCGTCCAGATGTCAATGTCAGCCAGTGCCAGTGCCATAGCGCGTTTCACGTTGCCGGCCAAAAGCATTGTCACCGTCGTACTTGGCGGAGAGGGCGAGGTGGAACCGCAGTTAGGCGACACTTCCCTCAAGTCCACGGGGCAGGTTGGCTGCTACAGCGGCACGGTCGAGCTGCGGCAAGGGGAAAGCCTCTCGCAGAACTTCATAGACGTGCCGGAATCCTGGCACATTGCTCCCGACTTCTTCTGGTACGATGCGTCGGACGGCGCACTCACCTTCCTGCCTCTGGGCGGAACGTACCGCGTGGATGTCGACATGACAATGCCCTCGTTGCTGGCCACACCCGTCGCTCCTGACATGAGCGAGGACGGCGAGGGCAACATCTACGTCTGCGGTCCTGCCAACAGCATCGGGCTGGTCTACTTCTACCCCGGCACGGAGATGCTGGCAGAGAATGCCATCGCCATGGCGAAGATGGAGGACGGGCTTTACCAGCATACATTTGCCATAGGCGAGCAGCTGAACGACGATGCCGTAGACTTTGCCTTCTTCCTGCGCAGCGACCTCTCGGAATACTTTTCGGGAAAGACGACGGCGGCGCACTATCTCGTCTACGACCAGACTCATGGCAGCAGCAACTTCGCCATAGGCAAGGGCACGCTGGGACATAGCGACGGCCACATCTACAAGCGCACGGCAAAGCATCTCGAGCCTGGCAGTCTCTGGACAGCCGTCGTCGATGTACGCAACGGTCTGAAAGGCGCTTCCGCCTACGTCAGGGAAGCCGCAGAACCCACACCCGTCCTCCCCGTCATGGAGGAAGAGTACGCGGCCGTCTCGCTGTCGGAGAGGAAGAAACAGGACGTCTACGACCTGCAAGGCCGCAGGATAGCCACGGGAACGGCCTTTGGCAGCCATCCCGTGAAAGGCGTCTATCTGACAAGAGGCAGGAAGTTCATCATACGTTAGGCCGACTTGGCAACCCTGCACAATCCCACGACAACATAACGCAAAGCAAACCAGAGACTTTCAAGAGAAGTCTCCGGCAC
>JAFLUV010000059.1 GCA_022508635.1 Prevotellaceae bacterium | reverse complement strand
GCTCCATCATCGAACACAAAACTATCTGCCATCACAAAAAAAAGCGGGGGCACGTCATCGCGACGCACCCCCGACAGATAGTTAAACCTAATCCGCGAGCTTCGCACAAATGAAGTCGCGATTCAACCTGGCAATGTTGCTGATCGTCTCACACTTCGGGCACACAGCCTCGCATGCCCGCGTATTCGTACAATTACCAAATCCCAGTTCATCCATCTTGGCCACCATCGCCTTTGCACGCTTGGCAGCCTCCACCTTGCCCTGGGGAAGCAGCGAGAGCTGGCTCACCTTCGAGCTCACGAAGAGCATCGCGGAGCCGTTCTTGCAGGCAGCCACGCACGCACCGCAGCCTATGCAGCTGGCACAGTCCATAGCCTCGTCGGCATCTTCCTTGGGAATCAGTATGGCATTGGCATCCTGAGCCTGGCCCGTACGCACCGTCGTGTAGCCGCCCGCCTGCATGATCTTGTCAAACGCATTGCGGTCGACCATGCAGTCCTTGATGACGGGGAAGCCGGCCGAGCGCCAAGGCTCCACCGTAATCGTCTCGCCGTCCCTGAACTTGCGCATGTAGAGCTGGCACGTCGTAGCGCCGCGCTCCGTCTTGCCGTGGGGCGTACCGTTGATGTAGAGCGAACACATGCCGCAGATACCCTCGCGGCAGTCGTGGTCGAACACAAAGGGCTCCTTGCCCTCGTTTATCAGCTCCTCGTTCATGATGTCGAGCGCCTCGAGGAAGGAAGTATCGTCGGGAATGTTCTTCAACTCATGCGTGTCGAAGTGACCCTTGTCCTTAGGACCGTTCTGCTTCCAGAACTTTATCGTTACACTTATATTCTTAGCCATTGACTTTTCTCGTTTACTTGAGTTAGTTATTCTTTTTCCGTATCTCGGTCGCCGGTTCAGTTCTTGTAGTTGCGCGTCTGAACCTTGATAGCCTCATACTTGAGAGGCTCCTTGACAAGCTCTGGAGCCTTGTCGTCGCTCCCCTGGTAGTCCCAGCAGCCGACGTAGAAGAAAGCCTCGTCGTCGCGCTTCGCTTCTCCCTCCTCAGTCTGGTGCTCCTCGCGGAAATGTCCGCCGCAGCTCTCCTCGCGATGCAGGGCGTCGTATGCCACAAGCTCGCCCATGAGGATGAAGTCGCGCAAGTGGATGGCCTTGTCGAGCTCCACGTTCAGCCCTTCCTTCGAGCCGGGGATGAAGAGGTTCGTATCGAACTCCTTGCGCAGAGCCTTGAGCAGCCTGAGGCCTTCCTCCAGACCTTCCTTCGTGCGACCCATGCCGACGTGCTCCCACATGATATGACCCAGCTCCTTGTGGATAGAGTCGACGGAACGCTTTCCCTTAATGTTCATCAAGCGGTCAATCTCAGCCTGCACGGCCTTCTCCGTAGCGGCAAACTCCGGCATGTCCGTAGAGAGGCGCGGCCATATACTCTGATCCGCCAGATAGTTCTGGATGGTATAGGGCAGCACGAAATAGCCGTCTGCCAAGCCCTGCATAAGAGCAGAAGCACCCAGACGGTTGGCACCATGGTCAGAGAAGTTGCATTCGCCGATAGCAAAGAGACCGGGAATGGTCGTCTGCAACTCATAGTCGACCCACACGCCGCCCATCGTATAGTGGATAGCAGGGAAAATCATCATGGGATAATAGTAGTCAACGCCATTCACGGTGCAAGCCTTCTCGCCCGGATTGACATCGGTTATCTCCTCATACATATCGAAGAGGTTGCCGTAGCGTTGGCGAATCTCGTCAATACCCAGACGCTGGATGCTCTCCGAGAAGTCCAGGAAGACAGCCAGGCCAGTGTTGTTCACGCCAAATCCCTTGTCGCAACGCTCCTTCGCAGCACGGCTTGCCACGTCACGGGGAACAAGGTTGCCGAAGGCAGGATAACGGCGCTCAAGGTAATAGTCGCGATCCTCCTCGGGAATCTCATAGCCTTGCTTCGTACCGGCCTGCAGAGCCTTGGCATCCTCCAGCTTCTTGGGAACCCAGATACGGCCGTCGTTACGCAGCGACTCAGACATCAGCGTGAGCTTGGACTGCTTGTCGCCATGAACAGGAATACAGGTAGGATGAATCTGCACATAGGAAGGATTGGCCATCATCGCACCCTTGCGGAAGCACTGGACAGCAGCCGTACAGTTACAGCCCATGGCATTGGTCGAGAGGAAATAAGCGTTGCCGTAACCGCCGGTAGCAATCACGACGGCATTGGCGCTGAAACGTTCCAGCTTGCCGGTAACGAGGTTCTTGGCAATGATGCCGCGTGCACGTCCGTCAATGATTACAACGTCCTCCATCTCGTAACGTGTGTAGAGCTTCACCTTGCCGCGCTGTACCTCCTTGCTCAGCGAAGAATAGGCACCAAGCAGGAGCTGTTGTCCGGTTTGTCCCTTGGCATAGAAGGTACGGCTCACCTGCGCGCCGCCGAAACTACGGTTTGCCAGCATGCCACCATATTCACGTGCAAAAGGTACACCCTGAGCCACGCACTGGTCGATGATGTTATTCGAAACCTCTGCCAGACGGTAGACGTTTGCCTCGCGAGCACGATAGTCGCCACCTTTTACGGTATCGTAGAAAAGACGATAGACCGAGTCACCGTCGTTCTGATAGTTCTTGGCAGCATTGATACCTCCCTGCGCAGCAATAGAGTGCGCCCGGCGGGGACTGTCCTGAATGCAAAAGTTATACACATTGAAGCCCATCTCAGCAAGCGATGCAGCAGCACTGGCACCAGCCAGACCTGTGCCCACCACGATAACATCGAGCTTGAGCTTGTTCTTGGGATTCACTAAGCGTTGATGCGCCTTGTAATTGGACCACTTCTC
This sequence comes from Prevotellaceae bacterium, assembly GCA_022508635.1. Lineage (GTDB taxonomy): Bacteria > Bacteroidota > Bacteroidia > Bacteroidales > Bacteroidaceae > Physcousia. The sequence goes on along the minus strand of JAFLUV010000059.1, from coordinate 9,707 downwards.
AGAGACTGGTCCTTCGGGTATTCTTGAATCTAATGTCTTTGCCATAATTGCATTTTCCATTTTAATCATTTACCATATTATCTCAAGCAAAACAGCTGCCACCACAGCAACAGCATCCCTGCAGGGCGAACGCAACGACTACGGCTGCAAACGCAAGTACAACAAGAGTGCTGTAAATGTTGCCGATAATGCGCCAGCGGTTGAACCAGATCTTACCACTCACACCGAGAGTCTGCATGGCACTCCAGATGCCGTGTGTCAAGTGGAACCACAAAGCACAGAGCCACACGAGGTACAGGACGGAGTAGACCGGGCAGGCAAAGGTCTGCCTGATCCAATAGACACCGTTGGCTGCATTCTCGGCAGCTTCGCCGTCAATGAGCTCGGCAGCCATCATGTTCCACCAGAAATTGTAGAGGTGCAACCCCATGCCCAAGCAAATGATGACACCCAGAGCAAGCATATTCTGGCTCGCCCACTCCACCTTCTTGGGCTTGTCGGTCACGGCATACTTGTTGTTGCCGCGTGCCTTCCAGTTCTGGAATGTCAGCCAGAAGGCAAAAACAAAGTGCAGAAGCACTAATGCTGCCAGGCCGCCTGTTGCTGCCACAGCATACCAATTGGCGCCCAGCATCTCGCAAATCCAATTATAACCGTCTTCACTGATGAGGGCAACGACGTTCATGCTCGCATGGAACGTCAGGAACAGGACAAGCGCAATGCCGGTGACAGACATCACTACTTTCCTGCCGATTGATGAATTGATTAACCACATAGAGTAATAAATTTAGTTTTACATTGATTGATTCCTTAACTATATACATACCTATTTTTAGGTATTTAACGGAGACAAAAGTACGCAGATTTGGCGATTTATGCAACTTTTTCAAGGAAATGTTGCGGGAAATGTCTACTTTTGTACCTAAAATTATGCACAAAGAACAGATGGACTTTAAATACGACGTCATAGTAATAGGTGCGGGACATGCCGGATGCGAGGCAGCAGCAGCAGCAGCAAAACTGGGTGCAAAGACGTGTCTTGTAACAATGGACATGAACAAAATCGCCCAGATGAGCTGCAATCCAGCTATCGGAGGAATTGCAAAAGGACAGATTGTCAGAGAGATAGATGCACTTGGCGGTCACATGGCAGAGGTAACGGACGCTACCGCCATACAATTCCGCATGCTGAACCGTTCGAAAGGTCCTGCCATGTGGAGCCCCCGTGCACAGTGCGATAGGGCAAAATTCATCTGGGCATGGCGCGAAGTTCTGGAAAACACACCTGGTCTCTCCATCTGGCAAGACCAAGTGCGGGAGTTGCTAACGGAGAGAACTACAGCACAAGCGGAGAACACCGAGGCGAAATTACGCGTGACAGGAGTCCGCACCTACATGGATGTGACACTCCAGGCACGTTGTGTCATTGTTACGGCAGGTACATTCCTGAATGGCTTGATGCACATCGGACGCACAAAAATACCGGGCGGACGCTGTGCAGAACCTCCCAGCCTCCATCTCACGGAAAGCATCGCGGCCTGCGGTATCACAGTCGGTCGGATGAAGACAGGCACACCGGTACGCATTGACGGACGTTCGGTGGATTTCTCCTTAATGCAGCGGCAAGACGGAGAGCAGGATTTCCACAAGTTCTCCTACATGGGCGAGCCAAGACAACTCCCGCAGATGCCATGTTGGATTACCTATACCAACGAACAGGTACACGAACGCCTACGCACTGCCCTACCCGACTCACCACTCTACAACGGACAAATTCAGAGCATCGGACCACGCTATTGCCCCAGCATTGAGACAAAGCTTGTCACCTTTGCCGAACGCACAGAACATCAACTCTTCCTCGAGCCGGAGGGGACAGACACGCAAGAATACTACCTGAATGGTTTCTCAAGCTCTCTCCCCATTGACGCACAACTGGAGGCGCTGCGACTGATTCCTGCTTTTCGAAATCTACAGGTCTATCGCCCAGGTTATGCCATAGAGTACGACTATTTCGATCCGACAGAACTCCGCCATTCGCTGGAGTCAAAACTGGTAGACGGCCTTTTCATGGCAGGACAGGTAAACGGCACTACGGGATACGAGGAGGCTGCCGGACAGGGATTGGTAGCAGGTATTAACGCAGCACGTAAATGCAGCGGAAGCGAACCACTGGTAATGCGACGCGATGAATCGTACATCGGCGTCCTCATTGACGACCTTGTGACGAAAGGCGTAGACGAACCATATAGAATGTTTACAAGCCGGGCAGAGTACCGCATTTTGTTGCGGCAAGACGATGCGGATGCCCGCCTCACGGAGCGCAGCTACGAATTGGGACTTGCCACACGCGAACGCTATGAACATTGGCTTCGAAAGAAGCAGGCCATTGAGGGAATCGAGACCTTTTGTAACGACTTCAGCGTGAAAACCGCGCTCATAAACCCGGGACTAAATGCATTAGGATGCGAACAACTACAACGTGGCTGCAAACTTATAGATTTGGTAATGCGTCCGCAACTCTCACTTGCTAAATTGGCATCATTTATTCCGCCTCTCGCCGACCGTCTGAACGCCTTGTCCGACGACCGACGCGAGGAAATTATAGAAGCGGCGGAAGTACGAATCAAATACAGCGGATATATACGACGCGAAAAGGAAATTGCAGAGAAAATCCACCGTTTAGAAAACATACACATTCGTGGACGATTCAATTATGATGAAATTCATTCGCTCAGTACAGAAGCCCGACAGAAACTAACACGCATCAATCCAGAAACGATGGCACAAGCAAGCCGAATACCAGGTGTCAGCCCCAGCGATGTGAACGTCCTGCTGGTACTGATGAAGCGCTGAAGTTTCACGTGAAACAATAAGTACCCTATGAAACAGCAATACCCTCTACAATAATTAATTAAATACAGAATCACTAAAGAACATACAATAGAATGAATAACGAAACGCTAATCAAAAACCTGCGAAATGTACCTGACTTCCCGATTCCTGGCATACAGTTCAAGGATGTGAGCACACTTTACAAGAACCCATGTTGTATGGCAATAATGGTCGAAGAATTATATGAGCTCTACAAGGACAAAGGCATCACAAAAGTTGTTGGTATTGAAAGCCGTGGTTTTATCATCGGAGCAGCACTTGCAGTCAAGCTTGGAGCAGGATTCGTGATGTGCCGCAAACCAGGCAAACTGCCTGCTGATACTATCTCTGAGAGCTACATAAAAGAATATGGAGAGGACACCATTGAAATACACAGCGACGCCATCGAGCCAACAGATATTGTACTTCTGCACGATGACCTGCTGGCAACTGGCGGCAGTATGAAGGCGGCACACAAATTAGTCAAAAAATTTAACCCGCAAAGGGTATATATTAACTTTATTGTCGAACTAATAGGAGAAGGTCTCAACGGACGCGCCGTCTTTGATAAAGATGTGGAGGTGACAACGCTCCTTCAGATATAGCAGCACGGAAGCATGTCGCCACACAGCATGCTCAATAACCCCGTTTAGAATACGCACATGTAAGAAAAATACAATACTGAAATATGGAGAAAAGCGAAAAGGAAAAGCTACGCGCCTATCTGATGGGTATTGTTAGCAATCTGCCTGATTGCCCTGGATGTTATCAGTATCTTGATGAAACTGACACAATCATCTATGTAGGCAAGGCGAAGAACCTAAAGCGACGTGTCTATTCCTATTTCTCCAAAGAGCACGGCAATCGCAAGACAGCTATCCTTGTATCCAAGATACGTGACATTAAATATATTGTAGTAAAAACGGAGGAGGATGCACTACTGCTCGAAAACAATCTAATAAAGCAGTGGAATCCGCGCTATAATATTCTCTTAAAGGACGGAAAAACTTATCCAAGCATCGTCATCACAAACGAATACCTGCCACGCATTTTTCAGACGCGCAAGATTGTCAAGCGGCTTGGCACCTACTTCGGTCCTTACAGCCACGCACCTACCATGTACATGCTGCTTGAACTCATAGCAAAACTCTATCCACTACGCCGCTGCAGAGGAATAATTACGGAAGAATCCATCGCAAAACACAAACATAAAGAGTGTTTAGAGTATCATATTAAGAACTGCAAAGCACCATGTACCATGCGACAGAGTCGCGAGGAATATATGCAAGACATCGCCGAAGCACGCGAAATCCTCAAAGGGAACACAGCACAAATCGAGCGGCAAATGCTACAACGTATGCAAGAGCATGCTTCTCGATTAGAATTTGAAGAAGCTGAATTAATCAAGAAAAAGTATCTTTTATTGGAAAACTACCGCAGTCGGAGCGAAGTGGTGAGTAGCACGTTGCATAACATTGATGTATTTAACATTGAGAACAACGAAAAGGTCGCATACATTAACTACCTGCACGTTACGAACGGTTGCATCACGCAAGCCTTCACCTTCGAGTACACAAAACGCCTTGATGAGTCTGACGAAGAACTTTTGGCTGCAGGAATCATTGAAATGAGACAACGCTATAATAGTAAAAGTAAAGAAGTTATCATACCGTTCCCCGTGGAACATTTAGGAGAAGGAATCACAATTACTGTACCTCTGAAGGGAGACAAAAAGAAACTTCTGGAACTCTCGAAGCTGAATGTTTTACAATATAAAAAGGATAGAATTACCCAGAGTGACAAACTTAATCCAGAACAGAAACAAGTACGCTTGATGAAAGAATTGCAAAATACATTGCAACTCCCTACCCTACCGATACATATTGAATGTTTTGACAACTCAAACATCAGCGGCACAGATGCTGTAGCAGGTTGTGTAGTATTCCACAAGTGTAAAGCAAGCAAAAAGGATTATCGCAAGTATAACATTAAAACAGTCGTAGGTCCTGATGACTACGCCAGCATGCAGGAAGTAGTTCGGCGACGATACACACGTATGATACAAGAACAATCTTCCCTACCCGATCTCATCATTACCGACGGTGGAATCGGACAAATGGAGGTAGTACGACAAGTTGTAGAGGATGAGCTGCACCTTAATATCCCCATTGCAGGCTTAGCAAAGAACGATAAGCATAGGACAAACGAGCTTCTTTATGGTTTTCCACCACGAGTTATCGGGCTGAAAACAGACTCATCTCTCTTTCGATTGCTTACGCAGATACAAGATGAAGTACATCGCTTTGCCGTCACATTCCATCGTGATAAGCGTAGCAAACATCAAGTCGCAAGCGCATTGGATACCATTCCTGGTATCGGACCGAAGACAAAGGCACTCCTTTTGCATAAATGGCATAGCGTGAAACGGATCAGGGAGGCGGATGAAAATGAACTTGCAGAAGTCATAGGTCATGTAAAGGCTAAGATTCTGAAAGAAAAACTTGCAGAAAATACCGAAAAATCGTAGTTTTGCATTGTGAATGTCATAAGTTGCAGTATATAATAATGTATCCTATACAGAAACACAACAGTAAATGAGAACGGTCATTCAACGGGTAAGGCACGCCAGTGTCAGCGTCGAAGGCAAGGAAGTCTCAAGCATTGGACAGGGCCTCCTAATCCTCTTGGGTATAGAGTCTGCCGATACGGAAGAAGATATCCAATGGCTTTGCCGTAAGGTTCTGGCGTTAAGAATCTTTGATGATACAGACGGTGTTATGAATCGTAGTGTGATTGATGTTGCAGGCGATATTATCGTCGTCAGCCAGTTCACGCTTTTTGCCAGCTACAAAAAGGGGAATCGCCCCAGCTGGATACGTGCCGCAGGCCACGAACACGCTATTCCGATGTACGAACGTTTCGTGGAAGTGTTGAGCCAAGGACTCGGGAGATCCGTTGGCACAGGGGTATTCGGTGCAGAAATGCAGGTAGAAATCATCAACGATGGCCCTGTGACTATCTGTATGGACACAAAGAACAAAGAATAATGACAATAAGAGAAGCCCAAGACCGCGTAGACCAGTGGATTAAGACTCACGGTGTGCGCTACTTCAACGAACTGACCAACATGGCAGTGCTCACTGAAGAGGTGGGTGAACTTGCACGCATCATGGCACGCCTTTACGGAGAACAATCCTTCAAGGAAGGTGAGAATCAGGATCCTGCAGAGGAGATGGCGGACGTATTATGGGTGCTTATTTGCTTAGCAAACCAAACGGGTGTGGATTTGACAAATGCTCTGCATGCAAGTTTTGAAAAGAAAACACGCCGTGATAAGGAGAGACATAAAAACAATGTCAAACTGAGCCAAGACAAAACCGAAGTCTCACAAAACAAACTATAACACAATCATGATAGAAACAAGCAAATACGACCAGATGCTCGCACTGCACAACACCAACGTCAAGGATAGCGATGTTGCTGCAAAAGTAGCTGGAATCATCGAGAAAAAAGTACCCGAAAACAACACGCTGGAAGTAAAGAAATTCCTGATGAGTTGCGTAGAACTGACCACTCTCAAAGCGACCGACAGCGAGGAAAGCGTGCTTCGCCTTACAGAACGCATCAATAAATTTGAGGATGCTTACCCTACCCTACCTCATGTAGCTACGATTTGCGTCTATCCCTGCTACGCGAAGATTGTCAGCCAAAGCCTTGAAGTAGAAGGTGTCAAAGTGGCATGTGTCAGCGGCAACTTTCCGTCTTCACAAGCACTCATAGAGGTTAAGACCGTGGAAACGGCATTAGCTCTGAAAGATGGTGCTACGGAGATAGACATTGTCATGAGCGTAGGTAAATACCTAAGCGGCGACTATGAGACACTTTGCGATGAAATCAGCGAATTAAAAGCCATTTGCGGCGAAAATAAAATGAAGGTCATTCTTGAGACAGGTCTCCTGCCCTGCACCTCGGACATCATGAAAGCAAGCCTGCTGGCTATGTATGCAGGTGCCGACTACATCAAGACGTCAACCGGCAAGGAAAATCCGGCTGCTACCCCAGAAGCTGCCTATGTTATGTGCCAAGCCATAAAGGAATATCATGACAAGACCGGCATACAGATTGGATTCAAACCTGCCGGCGGACTGAACACCGTTCACGATGCCCTTATCTACTACACTATCGTCAAGGAAGTACTTGGTGAGAAATGGCTCACGAATCAGTGGTTCCGCCTTGGCACCAGTCGCCTGGCCAACCTGCTCCTCAGCGAAGTGGTCGGCGAAGAAGTGAGATTCTTTTAAGTTTACAACGTCAAAGTGGTCGATGAAGAAATGAGGTTCTCCTGAATATCAACGTCAAAGGCAAGGAAGGTGCGAACGATTGGAACAATTTTTACCGCAAAACAACGCGTTTTGACCTCGCGAGAATCGATTATTTGAAGGCAAGAGTCGGGAAGGATGAAAATAAACGATTCTCAAAGAGCCTTTTCAAGACTAAAACACTGGCATAAAGACAATTATATATAAAAATAACGAACTTAATAATTCTCAAAACAGAAACGAACATGAAGAAACAGAGCCTTTTGGTGATTATTGCAGCCTTAGTACTGCTCTCCTCCTGCGTAGTGAGTAAGAAGAAGTTTGAGATTGCAGAAGCTGGCAGACTGGCCGCCCTCTATAGTCGCGACAGCCTTGCCGACCTACTTGGCATCAGTCGCTACGACTGTGCTATGTACGACGAACGTGTCAACGCCTTGATGACCGATACTGCTTTGCTCAAAGGGAACATCCGCAACTACCAGGCACTGCTCGCCAGCGGTCAGAATGAGAACCAGAAACTCAATGCCAACCTGAAAGACCGCGAGCAAACCATCGCAGAGCTGCAAAACATGATTGCCATGCAGAACCAAAAAGTAAAGGATCTGCTCAGCAGCGTAAAAGATGCACTACTCGGTTTCAGCAGCGACGAGCTCACCGTGCGCGAGGAAGACGGCAAGGTGTATGTGGCAATGAGCGACAAGCTGCTCTTCGAGTCGGGCAAGGCCGTCGTCAATGCACAGGGCAAGGAAGCTCTCGGAAAGCTTGCCGGCGTACTTAACCGCCAGACGGACATTGACGTCTACATCGAGGGACATACCGACAACGTACCCATCCACACAGCTGTCTTCTATGACAATTGGGACTTGAGCGTCATACGTGCCACCTCCGTCGTTCGCATCCTGACCGAGACCTACGGCGTGAATCCCCTGCAAATACAGCCCTGCGGACGCGGAGAGTTCAAGCCCGTTGACATCAACACAAGTCCCGAGGGAAGGGCACGCAACCGACGCACAGAGATTATCATGGCACCACGCCTTGACAAGCTCTTCAGGATGCTTCAGGAAAGCGGACAGTAAGCCGTTCGCCTAAAAAGTAGCCGCAACGGATATACTGACGCTACGGTCAGCAGGACTATAGAACGGCAGGGCAGAAACCGCCGGGCCGTCATCGCTCCACCGGAACAGCTTCCGCTCGAAAGGCAAGAGCCAATATCCTATGCGAGCAGAGAGGATGCCGAAACCTGCACCGCCAATAACGTCGTTCAGCCAATGGCGGTCGTTGTAAATCCTCAGCACACCTATACCCGCAGCCACGACGTATGCTCCCGCACCGTAAGCATTGCCATACTCACTGCGCACAAGCTCTGCACCCATAAACGCCGTAGCCGTATGTCCCGACGGAAAGGAATTCTGCGCCGTTCCGTCGGGACGCTTTTCCCGGACACTGTACTTCACCGTATTTACCATTGCCGCCAGTGCAAGGCTCGACGTAGCGGCAACGGCAAAGCGCTCCTTGAACGAATGCCTGGGTTTCACGCCAATGAAGCCAAGCCCAAGATGCGCTGCCACAGGAAGATACTGGAGGTAGTCGTCGACCTTAAGGCGTCTCTCGCCCCGCAAGTCATAGAATCCCTCCCTGACATCCTCCTTCACGGAACAGAACCAGCCGTTGGAAACACCGAACGCACCAACGGCTATCAACGAGCCCGGCACTATCAACTGCACAGGGCGGAACTTCTCCGAGCGGAGACTGTCTGCCCTCTGCCTTGCCGACACGCCACTGCACAACGAAAGCATCGCACATATCAGGATAATGCGGCCTTGCAAGCAGGACAGCATGCAGTGTCCTGTCCACCAACCTGCCGACCACGAGAGGGCTGACTTCGAACATTTCATCGTGCAAAAGTATGAAAAAAAGCAAACTTCTCCAAAGGTATCCTATAAAAATTCTTGACATTCTTCATTCCGCACATCCACACTCTTGAGAAAGTTTTCCGACACTCTATAGAAAGTTTCCCGACTCTCTATAGAATGACACACCCACTCTCTATAGAGTGGCATGTCCACTCTCTATAGAGTCAAACTTCATTCTCTTGAGAATGGAACTTCACTCTCTTGAGAATGGAACTTCACTCTCTTGAGAACGGAACTTCACTCTCTTGAGAACGGCGGTACCATCTCCTTTATCCCCATGCAGGGAATTCCTGCTTTCCGGACATCCGCATTAACGTTCTGCAAATTAACATATTACAGACAATCGTCATGCAACGATACAGAATGCTTCCCGCGGGAACTACCTTGGCATTCGAAGCGCTCTTCCGAAGAAGCCGGAAGAGAAACGGGCATTCACCCTAATGCCCGAACCCAATACGACGGACAGAAAAGAATGATGCTCCAGTGACAGAATTTTGTCGCCGGAGCATCACAAATAATTTGGAAAAAATCTGAACTTTTTTTACTGCCTCCTGTGCTTGAAAAGATTGCTCAGGCTGCTGACGTATTGTTTGATACTCTGCGT
>JAFLUV010000058.1 GCA_022508635.1 Prevotellaceae bacterium | reverse complement strand
GCAAAACGATGTCAAAATCAAAATGGGAAAAACAGGTAAAATCGCGTACTCCAGAGCCTAAAATCAAAACAAAAACCTAAAAAAAGTTAAAACGGGGGGGCTAAAAGTGTCAATAAATCTAAAAATAAATAAAAAAGTCATATCTTTGCGCCACTCAAAGTGTGTAAACTGCCTATATGGGTGGAAGGCTATTGCTTTCGTATATCCCTTAAAAGCAAAGCACTGAAGAGGAGCAGAGGCCAGAGGTAAAAGAGACAGTATTTGAGATAAGATACGAGATATAAGGTAAACATAAAGTATTAACATTAACAAAACCAAACAAGATGAAAAGAAAATTTACATCTTCGAGCACTCTTTGGTCATGCTTCATCGCCTTGGCGCTGATGCTGTCCTCACAGAGCGCGTGGGCTGAGTATGTCAAGCTCACAGCACTGTCCGGTTCCGGTGGTACCGGCGGTGAAGGCTATCCAAGTCTGGTTGACGCGAAGGTAAACACCAAGATGGGTCATTCCTTCGATCCAAGCAATCCGGACCGTGCAGATGCCTATATTGTTGTAAAGGCTGCCAAGGCAGTCGTACCGAGTTGGTACTTCCTCGTCACTGGCGGGGACACGGGCAGCTATCCTACCCGTAACTGGAAGAAGTGGAACATCTACGGCGGCAACTTCGAGAGTGATGCCGATGCTGTTCGCAATGGCGACGGCTGGACGCTCATCGACGAGCGCGATGGCGATCCCCTGCCACAAGCCAACAATGGCTATGTAAACTTCCAGTTCAATAAGACAGACGGCACCGCCTACCAGTATTTCTGGATTGAGATTCTTGAGTCTGTCCAGGGCACTGACGTTTGGCTGCAAATGGCAGAATGGGGTCTTGGCACCTATGGCGATTTCGAGAAATATCTCGATGACCTTGCCAATACACAGACAGGAACAGACGAACCCATCGTTTACAACATCATTTCCGGTGACCGTCTTGACGGCAGTGGTGAGGGTCTGGAAAAACTCTTCGACGGTGACATCTACACCAAGTGGGGTAATGGCTTCACCGCCAAGAGCTATGGCTCTACCACCAATGGCGCATATTTCATCGTGAAGACCTCCCGTTCCATCGCTCCCAGCTACTACAAGCTCGTTACGGGTACCGACAATGCAAGCTGGAACCATCGTAACTGGAAGAACTGGCAGATTTACGGCATTGCTGCTGCCGATGTTACGAACGGCAAGCCCGATCGTGCTTCCGACAAGTGGGTTCTGCTCGACAGGAAGGACGACATCAGTGAGGAGGTTCTTCCCGACAAGAACAGCTATACCGTCATCTTTACTCTCTCTGAGGAAAATACCACAGCCTACCAGTATTTCAAGGTAGAGATTGACGAAATCATGTCAGGTAGCGGTTACATGCAGATGAGTGAGTTTGCCCTTGGTGACGAGTATACGCTCGTTCTTGACCGCAATAACATTCTTGCAGGTATTGACTACAACCCGGATCTTTTCGCAGAAAAGGCACTGCTTGACAATCTTGCACAGACCATCGAGAGTATCGAGAATTGTAAGGATCCCTTCGAGCTGGGTGACCTGAATGCGACTGCCGGCAACCTGCAGAGCGAGCTTGCAGCCTCTGCCAAGAACTATGCTGAGCTGACAACGGTTCGCACTCTGGCTGTCAATTATATCAATGATGAAAACTTGCAGGATGCTGCTATGGCATACTTGAAGGTATGGACCAGCGAGACCGAAGCACAGGCTCCCAATGACGATTATCCTGTAGGTAACTATGCTTACCTCAAGGCAAACCGCCAGATTACTGGTGCAGAAGCCGTTGCAGAGGCAAAGCGTGTCAGGGAATACACCGTGGCTAATATGAAGGTCGTGGACGAACCTATCTATACGACCTACTCTGTCGTCGTTGATGCACCAGGCTTTAGTACTGAAGAGATGGGTGCTTCTCTCATTGACGGGGATCGCGATGGTACCAAGTGGTGTGTACATGAGAATGACAAGCCTTGGCGTCTCATCTTCAAGAGCGATGACGGAGCAATCAGGCCAACCTATTATGGTCTCGTAACTGGTGGCGACACACAAGGTAATCCCTCACGTAACTGGACGGCTTGGAAGATTTGGGCTGGCAACTTTGACAGCGACGACGAGGCTGCCGACGAAAAATCTGAGAAATGGGTTCTCATTGACGAGAAGTCCAATGTCGGTACGGATGTCCTGAAAACTGAGAACCTGTACGAGAGCTACATCAACTTCTCTATTGGTTGTGCAGAAAAGTATGAGTACTTCATGCTTCTTGTTGAGGAGTGTGGCGGCGACCGCATGCAAATGAACGAACTCACCTTCTACAACTATGGCAACCTGAATGATTCTCGTGAAGGGTTTATTGCTGATTTGAGCGACATAGACCCCGACGATGATGGCCTGTATGCCTATATCGGCTACATTAATGAATATAAGGAGAAATACCAAGAGTTGCTGAGCGCAGCCAATCCTACGGACGTGATGAACGCTTACAACGAGTTGAAGGAACTGCGTGAGGTTATTTATACTTCTGAAGGAAAGTATGCCGATTACATGGGTCTCTTTGACGAATTGCAGGGTACGAATCTGGACTCTGAGAGCCTGAGCACTTGGTTCGAGGGCTACAGCAGTGATAACGAGGCTCCCGGCGTCAAGTATCTTCGTGGTACCTACGAGTACATCATGAGTACGCGTTACTTGGACAACGATGGTATTGACAAAGAGATTGCTTACATCCAGAGCATCATCAATGCTGCCAACGAAGGTCTCTACATCATTATAGACGGTCACACTGTTGGTCAGTGGGGTGACGGCTACTATGGCCACCTCATCGACGGTATCGCCAAGAACACCGTGGATGGTAACGGCGAGACGATTCGTGCTACCAAGTGGGGCGGTGAGGCTGATGCCAATGGCAACACCTATATCATCTTCCGCACAGCCAATCCTACCAATCCCTACTTCTACACCCTGACTACAGGTAACGACACTGGTACATACCAGGATCGTAACTGGGGCACATGGTACATCTACGGCGCTAACTTCGAAGGCGACGGTGCTGCTACCAAGGATGCAGAAGGCTGGGTGCTCGTTGACGCAAAGGAGAACATCGGCAAGGATCGTCTGCATCCCGTTGACGCCGAGGAGTCTTACTTTGGCTTCAGCACCGAGACGACCGAGGAGTATACATATTATAAGGTAGTCGTAACGAAAGCCTATAACGGAAATGCCATCCAGATGAATGAGCTCCACTTCGGTACGGAAGACGAGTTCAGCGAAATCAAGCAGGAGTACATTGCCCGGGCTGAAGACTTTAATTACGACGTTATCGCAGAACAGGCTCTTATTGATGATTATACTGCTTCTATCGACTCTATCGCTGAGTGCATCAACATGGAGGCTCTCTTCCGCATCAACTATAACCTTGAGTCTCTCCGTGAGCAGATTACCAAGAGTGCAGCTGTCTACACTCACTATCAGGATCAGGTAGCTGCTGCCAGGGCATACCTTGAGGAGAACACCCTGGGCGACAGCGAGGCTAAGACTCTCTTCGTGAACTATCTGGAGGGAAGCGAGGAAGCTTCTGAGCTTTATCCCAACGGTACTGCACAGTACATCATTGACGAGCATGTATTGGCAGACAGCGTTGTCCTCGAAGAGGTTGACTTCATGGAGTCTCTGAAGGCTGCTGCTGTTGCCGCAGGCTATGGCAAGGGCACGGACATCAGCTCTATGATTGTAAACCGCTCCTTCGCAAAGGCAAGCACCGAGAATGAAAAGGACGAAAACGGCAACAGCCTGGGCAAGGTTGCTGAAGGCTGGAACGGCTACATCTTCCGTACGGCTTCTTCTGATGACATGAATATGTCTGCTGCCGAGTTCTGCAACGAAGTTTCCAAGTTCGACGTAAACCAGACTCTCACTGGCATGAAGAACGGTTACTATCAGGTTAAGCTCAATGCCGGTTTCCGTGCTAATGGCAATCTGCTGAGCTATAACTACGCTGCTATGGCATACGCCAACGACATGGCTACCTTCATCCCCGTTATCCGTGAGGATGCCGTGGAAGAGGATGAGGCATACGAGGGCACCTATGGCGACAAGCTGATTTACAGCGCCGACTCTACCGAAACCTATGGCTATGGCATCTGGGGTTGCGAGGGTTCTGCCCAGGCATTCCAGAACGGACGCTACGAAGTTACTCTGGTTGCTCAGGTAACTGACGGCAACCTGACTATCGGCCTCAAGAACGAAGGTACGACAAAGGGTGGTGACTGGACAGGTGCTGGTAACTTCCGCCTCGTTTACCTTGGCGAGACTGAAGCTGATGCAGCTGCCGCTCTCAAGGAAGTTGCAGCCTACAATGCTGCTCGCATCAACGTCCTGAATGAGGTATATGTAGCTGAAGTATGGTCTGAGGACTACAGCGAAGTTCCCGGCTTCGGTGTCGCTCAGAAGGAGAAACTCGCTGAACTCAGCGGTGTTGGTACTTACGAAGCTGAAAAGACTGTTTCCGAAACCATGAAGTCAATCTATGAGACCAAGAAGGCTTATCTCGCTCTCTATGAGGCAGGCAACAAGGTCTATGAAAAGTGGTTCGAACATGCTGGCAACGAAGGCGCAGAAGAGGCTGCTTACGATGTCTTTGACAATCTGGACAATGGCGCCTATGCCGACGAAGTGGTTGCCAAGGCTGCCAAGGCTGAGCTCTATGCAACATATCCCGACTACCTTGAGATTAAGAACGGTAAGGGTACCAATGTGAGCCTCACGGAGGAAGAGTTTACTTTCGGTATCACAACTACCGGCGTTAATCCTTCTATTGAGCTGAATGGCCTCTATGAGGCTCTGGAAGAGGATGAGGAAATCCTCGCCTTCGATTACACTGCTGCGCAGGATGTTGAAGACGGCTACTTCTACTACGAGACTCCCAACCTGCTGACCGACATCAGGGAATCTGTTCCTGTCCTGCCTGCGGCAGAAACATGGACCACAGTCTATGTCAGCGTTAAGAAGGGTATCAAGAATCATGATTTTGGCAGCTCTGCTAACCATGGTCTCTTCTGGGGTATCAGCAGCAAGGCTACAAGGGATGCTTCCCTCACCTTGAGTGCACGTAACTTCCGCTTCATGACCAAGGCTCAGATGATAGCCGAGGGCGGTAAGCCTGTCAATGGCGAGGAAGGTGACCTGAACGGTGACGGTACTGTCGACATTGCAGACGCAGTCCAGATCCTGAACTTCATGGCAGAGGGAGGCAACGACTCCGATGGTGACCTGAACGGTGACGGTACTGTCGATATTGCCGACTTCGTTATGATCCTGAATATCATGGCAGGGAACTAAACTCTGAAACTCTCTTAATTCTCTTGGTCAGGCACAAAGCCTGACCAAGAGAATACTCTTCTTTTTTTAGCGAGCAAAGGTAAAAAGCGAAAACAAACAATTTATTTACGACAATGAGGAAGTTAATTCTTTCACTCACTACGTTATTCTTTTTCTTGTGTTCCTGCACGGAGGACATTGACACTTCCGCACGTTATGTCTTTACGGAATATACAGTTGCCGGCTATCTTGACGCACATGGAGACTATTCGCAGTATGTGGAACTTACCAAACAAGTGCCCGTAAGCGGAAGAAGTGCATCTTCGGTCTACCAGCTTCTTACGGCACGCGGAAACTACACTTGTTTTGCCCTTACGAATGATGCCATTAATGCATACTTGCAGGATTTGGTTGAAGAGGGCCTGATTAGCGAACCCTCGTGGGACGCTTTTACCGATGACAGAAAGCTCGACTCTGTTCGTAAGGTTGTCGTGCTCAACACTGTTATTGATGGCGGTGACATGGAGTCGGAACGTTACACGACGGCTCTGATTACTGCGTTTGGAAGCGGAAATAACAATGCAGAGTTCCCTCTGCCCAATATATATGACCATAAGCTGACTGCGAGTCAGTCTAAGAATGATACTATCTATATTGATAAGGATTGCGCGATAGATCCTGTCAATTGTGACATCCCCCTTACCAACGGTGTCCTGCATCAGACTCACAAGGTCATTGCGCCTAAGGATGAGTCTTGTGCCCGCTATATTCAGAACATTCTTGACGAGCAGCGCGAAGGCTATCTGATGTTTGCTAAGGCACTGCAAGCCTGCGGCCTGCTCGATACGCTGAGCAAGATACGCGACGAGGCATACGAGAATTTGTATCAGCAGGCAGGCGAAGAACTCGACATGAAGAACTATATGGACAAGAGCGGCAATGACATGACGAGCATCGCAGGCGATCCACATGCCTATGCCCCGGAGCATCGCAAGTACGGCTTCACGCTTTTCTGTGAGACCGATGATTTTTGGCAGTCGCAGGGTATTGACCCCAAGGCAGCCGATGCTGTCGAGAAGTTGCAGGCTTGGATTGTCACGAACCGGATGTATCTCAGCGATGGCGGATACATGGACAACACAGACTATCGTTCCCCTAAGAACATGTTGCACCAGTGGGTAGTATATCACATCCTGCCCATGAAAATTGCTGCCAACAAGCTTGTTTACCACTGCAACGAGTTAGGCTATTCCATCAGCTCACCCAGCAGGTATACGCTTCCCGTCATGGAGTGGTATCCCGTCTATGGCGGCGGACGTCTGCTGAAGATATATGAGAGTGCTGAGAGTAACGGCATCTATCTGAACAGTTTCCCTGAAAGGAACAACGGCATCGGTGATGATGGTCACGAAGGATATTGTGCTCCTGATAAGCGCGGCGTGCTGATTGAGACAAACAGCGAAAAAACGGTGTTGACAGACATCGTCAATGCCTGCATCTATCCTATTTCCAGTCCGCTGGGATATAATGACGTTACACGCGAGAATATGGGTAAGGAGCGTATCCGCTTCGACCTTTTCTCAATGTTCCCGGAGGCCATAACGAACGGCATCCGTCGTGCCGACAGTTCGCAGGGCAGGTGGCAGCATGTCTTTGTCTCCCTGTACAACAGATATCAGTACTTTGACAACATGTTTATCTTGAACGACGAGACGCACTTCATCCACTATAATGGATACAGGGCAGCATGGGCCAACTACTGTCAGGATGAGGACAAGGCTTTCGGTCATTTCGATATCATGTTCCGGCTTCCTCCCGTTCCTGTTCGGAATACTTATGAGTTTCGCTACAAACTGCTTGCTACTGCGGCTCGAGGTATTGTGCAGGTGTATTTTGGCACAGATCCCGACAGACTGCCTGTAGCAGGAATTCCTATCAATATGACATGGAATGTAGAAATGTTCTTCGGCGAGGGTGCAACATGGTCAGACTTGCAGGATACGGGCAAGGAAGATGATGAAATCATCGACATCGACCACAAACTGCGGAACCATGGCTTGATGAAGGCAACAAAGCATGAGACGGAGCTGAACAGCAATACTGCCCGTTCCAAGAACAATTGCAGCCGCCACATCATCGTGCGTCAGACGCTTGACCCGAATCAGACCTATTATGTGCGCTTCAAGTCCGTCCAGCCAGACCTGACTCGTCCGGAACTCTATCTGGACTATTTCGAGTATTGTCCGAAGGAAATCTACGACAGCCCCGAGAGGCCTGAAGATATCTGGTAAGTTAGCCTTTTCAGGTGTGGATATTGGCCGCAAAAGGTTTCTCTTTATGCCCTTTCTGTTCAGATAATGACAGATAGGGCATTTTTTTTTGTTTGAAACATTGAAATTCCAAGGGGATTTTGTAATTTCGTGCCAAAATAACGAGAAATACATATATAAGGAATGGAAAAAATACAAGAACTCACCGAAAAGTTACTGCGTGAAGGTGTAGAGAAAGGCCAGGCTGAGGCTGACCGTATTGTCGGCGAAGCCCGTCAGCAGGCAGACCAGATTTTGCAAGATGCCCGCCAACAGGGGCAGGAGATCATTGCCCAGGCTCAGAAGAAGGCAGGCGAGACAGCTGCAAATACTCGCAGCGAACTGAAGATGTATGCAGGCCAGGCTATGAGCGCCCTTAAGAGTGAGATAGCAAATGTGCTGACTGACGGCGTGGTCAAGGAGGCAGTTGCCGGCTTGGCAGCAAACCCTGACTTCCTGGGACAGTTTGCTGTGGCAATGGCAGAGAAGTGGAGTGCTGACGAGCCTGTCGTCATTTCCAGTAGCGAGGCCGATAACCTCAAGTCTTATTTTGCAGCCAAGGCAAAGGCATTGCTTGACAAGGGTGTCACTATCAACAAGGTCAATGGGAAAGATACTCTGCTTACCATCGCACCTGCTGACGGTAGCTACAAGGTGAATTTCGGCAAGGAGGAATTCGAGACCTATTTCAAGAACTTCCTGCGCCCGCAGCTCGTGGAGATGCTTTTCTAAGACTCTCTTCTAAGGAATAAACATGGCCAACTACTATTGCATGATAGCCGGCTTGCCGGATATTGACTTGCAGGACGCAAATCCGGGGCTGGATCTTGAAAACATGCGCGAGCAATGCGAGGAGCAGCTCACATTCTATGACAGGAAGTTGCTCTTCTACTTCTTCCTGCATTTCGATTGCATCAACTTGGTCAAGCTCCTGAAGAACCCCGAGGCCGACATTGACCAATGGGGCAATTTCTCTCTTGACCAGTTGCGTGATCTCATCACCAGCGCCACGGAGCTTAACTTTAACGTGCACCGTTATCCGGCTTTCATGAGCATCTTCGCTCGTGAGTATGCGTTCAATAAGGATAAGGAAGGCTACTTCCCTGAGGACGAAATGGCTTATCAGTTCCTGGATTATGCCATCCGTACTTGTCCCAACCGTATGATGCGCCGCTGGTATAAACTCAACCTCGACATTACTAACATCCTCACTGCCATGCTTGCTCGTGCCCAGGGATGGAGCGTGGGTGATTTTATCAAGGGTGAAGGCGAAGTGCAGGAGATAATACGTGAGAACAAGACAAAGGACTTCAACCTTGGCACTGAGCTTGACTACATCCCGCAGCTTATGAAGATTGTCGAGGAAGAGGATCCCGTTCGTAAGGAGAAGATGATAGATGCCTTCAAGTGGAGGTGGCTCGACGAGCGAACCTTCTTCGAGCCTTTTAGCATGGAGGCCGTCTTTGCATATCTCTGCAAGCTTGAGATGCAGCAGCGTTGGGCAAAGCTTGATGTGGAACAGGGTAAGGAGACTTTCCGGAAAATTATCGACGAATTGCGGGGCGAAGCACAAGTTCCTGAGGAATTCGTCGTTCCTTCTATTCAAAGATAAATATAAATACTACAAGATAAGATGACAAAAGGAATTGTTAGTGGCGTAGTTGCCAACATGGTCACGCTCCGTGTGGACGGTCCCGTGCTCCAAGGCGAGATATGCTACATCACCACTGGTGGCGACCGACTGATGGCTGAGGTCATCAAGGTGGTCGGCCAAGACGTATATGTGCAGGTCTTTGAAAGCACGCGTGGCCTGAAGGTAGGTGCCGAGGCAGAATTTACGGGGCACATGCTCGAGATACAGCTCGGTCCGGGTATGCTCAGCCACAACTATGACGGCCTGCAAAATGACCTCGACAAGATGGATGGTGTCTTCCTCAAGCGTGGTCAGTACACGGAGGCTCTCGACGGTGACCGCCTCTGGGACTTCGAACCTCTTGCCAAGGTCGGCGACAAGGTGCAGGCCAGTGACTGGCTTGGCAAGGTGGAGGAGAACCATCAGCCCTTGAAGATTATGGCTCCCTTCCAGATGGAGGGTACGGCTACCGTGAAGAGCATCGTGCAGAAAGGCCAGTACAAGATACATGACACCATTGCTGTCTTGACCGATGAGCAGGGCAACGACATCAGCGTTGACATGGTGCAGCATTGGCCTGTGAAGTTTGCCATGACGAATTATCGCGAGAAGCCCCGTCCGTTCAAGCTGCTTGAGACAGGTGTCCGCACCATCGACACCTTCAATCCTATCGTTGAGGGTGGTACGGGCTTTATCCCCGGTCCCTTCGGCACGGGCAAGACTGTGTTGCAGCATGCTATTTCGAAGCAGGCAGAGGCCGACATCGTAATTATCGCTGCCTGTGGTGAGCGTGCCAACGAGGTGGTGGAGATTTTTACCGAGTTTCCCGAATTGGTCGACCCGCATACAGGCCGCAAGCTGATGGAGCGTACCATCATCATTGCCAACACTTCCAACATGCCTGTCGCTGCCCGTGAGGCTTCCGTCTATACGGCCATGACGATGGCAGAGTACTATCGCTCGATGGGCTTGCGCGTCCTGCTGATGGCAGACTCCACGTCTCGCTGGGCACAGGCTCTGCGTGAGATGTCGAACCGTATGGAGGAGCTGCCCGGCCCCGATGCCTTCCCTATGGATCTTGGTGCTCTCATCAGTAATTTCTACGGACGTGCAGGCTATGTTTACCTGAACAATGGCGAGGTGGGCTCTGTCACCTTCCTCGGTACTGTGTCACCTGCCGGTGGTAACCTGAAGGAACCCGTCACGGAAAATACCAAGAAGGTGGCGCGTTGTTTCTATGCCCTTGAGCAAGACCGTGCCGACAAGAAGCGCTATCCGGCTGTCAACCCCATCGACTCTTATTCCAAGTACATTGAGTATCCGGAGTTTGCAGAATACATCAAGGAACATATCAACGAGGAGTGGATTCCGAAGGTACTGGATCTGAAGACGCGCATGCAGCGCGGTAAGGAGATTGCCGAGCAGATTAACATTCTGGGCGACGACGGCGTACCCGTTGAGTACCATATCACCTTCTGGAAGTCTGAGGTCATTGACTATGTCATCCTGCAGCAGGATGCCTTTGATGAGGTGGATGCCGTGACTCCTCTCGAACGTCAGGAGGAGATACTCAACCTTGTTACGAGGATTTGCGAGAAGGAAGACTATAAGTTCGATACCTTCCTCCAGGTCATTGACTATTTCAAGAAGCTTATCAACCTCTGCAAGCAGATGAACTACTCCGTCTACAAGAGCGAGCAGTACTACGACTATATCAAGCAAATCGAGAACTTGCTTAATTCATAAAACACTATGGCAACAGCATTTCAGAAAGTATACACACAGATAAGTCAGATAACGAAGGCTACCTGCTCGCTGAAGGCGAAGGGTGTCGGCTATAATGAGCTGGCAACCATCAACGGCAAGCTGGCACAGGTGGTGAAGATAATGGGCGACGACGTGACGTTGCAAGTTTTTGAAGGTACCGGCGGTATTCCCACCAATGCGGAGGTCGTGTTCCTGGGCAAGAGTCCGTCTCTTAAGGTGAGCGACCAGCTGGCAGGCCGTTTCTTCAATGCCTATGGCCAGCCTATCGACGGCGGGCCGGAAGTGGAAGGCACGGAGGTGGAGATTGGCGGTCCTTCCGTGAATCCTGTTCGCCGTAAGCAACCCAGCGAGCTCATTGCAACGGGTATTGCCGGCATTGACCTCAACAATACGCTTGTCTCCGGTCAGAAGATTCCTTTCTTTGCCGACCCTGACCAGCCTTTCAACGAGGTGATGGCGCTCGTTGCCATGCGTGCCAAGGCCGACAAGATCATCCTGGGCGGTATGGGTATGACCAACGATGACTACTATTTCTTCCGCAACACCTTTGCCGGAGCCGGTGCCCTGGATCGCATCATATCCTTCATCAATACCACCGAGGATCCTGCCGTGGAGCGACTCCTTATTCCTGACATGGCGCTGACGGCTGCCGAGTACTTCGCTGTGGAGAAGCACGAGACGGTGCTCGTCCTCCTGACTGACATGACATCCTATGCCGACTCTCTCTCCATCGTGAGCAACCGTATGGACCAGATTCCCTCGAAGGACTCTATGCCCGGGTCGCTCTATTCCGACTTGGCGAAGATCTACGAGAAGGCCGTGCAGTTCCCCGAGAGCGTGGGCGGCGGCTCCATCACCATCATCGCGGTGACGACGCTGTCCGGCGGCGATATCACGCATGCCGTGCCCGACAACACGGGTTACATCACCGAGGGTCAGCTCTATCTGCGTCGCGACAGCGATGTGGGCAAGGTCATTGTCGACCCCTTCCGCTCGCTGTCCCGCCTGAAGCAGCTTGTTGCCGGCAAGAAGACGCGCAAGGATCACAGCCAGGTCATGAACGCTGCTATCCGTCTCTATGCCGACGCGGCCAATGCCAAGACAAAGCTGGAGAACGGTTTCGACCTCACCGACTATGACAACCGCTGCCTCGACTTCGCCAAGGACTATTCGAGCAAGCTCCTTGCCATTGACGTCAACCTCAATACCGAGGAAATGCTTGACGTGACGTGGAGCCTCTTCCGCAAGTACTTCAAGCTTGAGGAGGTGAACATCAAGAAGGAGTTCACCGACATCTATTGGACGGAATAGCCTCCTCCCTCTGTGCCGGGAGGCACAGGCTGCCTTGAAGAGACTTGGCGGCAGCGAGTGACAACTTGCCAAAGCCTGGAAATACCTTCCCGGACAACGGGAAGGTTATTTCCAGGCCTTTTTTGTATCCCCCAGAACCGACGTAACTCACCTTTGTAGGTGCCAATGGTCTGAAGACGTTCTTGTGCTTTTACTTTTAG
>JAFLUV010000057.1 GCA_022508635.1 Prevotellaceae bacterium | reverse complement strand
TTACAACATCTTTCATTCCCGGAATAGTCCCTTAGGCGTGGGAATGCCGTCCCACGCGCAAGGGAATCGCGTCCCACCGCAATGGGATTATCGGCCAAATGCAATGGGATGGTTTTCTGACGCTTACAAAGAAAAGCAGAGTTTCGGAGCGGAATCGGTATTCCCCGCTATAGCCGTCGAACGTCACGCCCTCGGTGTAGCCATAGCTGCGCGACAAGACAAGATAGCACGACGCCCAGACGTCAGGCACCTGGCTGAAACTGAAATCCCTGTCCGTATCTGTGAAGTCTTTAAACCACGCCTTCCGTTCATGCAGTATAAGACTCTCAAAAAAAAGCAACGCGATGGAACGCCCCCTCACTCCTTCTTCAAGGGATTCCATCCTTGCGCCTTGAGGGCGAACTCACCTCCGTCACGCGTGATGAGGGCACATCCCTTATCGGCATCAGTGATGTAGCCGATAACGCGGATATCCTCCAAGGCCTGCACGGCATCGTTCTGTTCAAGGGGCACGGTGAAAAGCAGCTCGTAGTCTTCGCCGCCGTTCAGGGCACAGGTGCTGACGTTGAGGTTCAGCTCCTCCGCCATGGCCGCTGTCTGATAGTCAAGGGGAAGACGCTCCTCGTAGATACGGCATCCCGTCTGGCTCTGACGGCAGATGTGCAAGAGCTCACTGCTCAGGCCGTCGCTCACGTCCATCATGCTGGTGGGATGTATGCCTGCCTGCTGCAAAACCGTAATGATGTCGCCACGTGCCTCCGGCTTGAGCTGGCGTTCGAGCAGATACTCGCGTCCCGAGAAGTCAGGCTGGCTGAGAGTGGAAAGCTGCGCGTTAAGAGCCGTAAGTTCGCTTGTGTCACCCTTAGCCTTGGCATCGCCCATCCTTTTCCGGAGGTCTGCCACCTGCTGGTCGTAGATGACCTTCTCGCGTTCCAGCAGCTGCAAGCCCATATAGGCTGCGCCGAGGTTGCCGCTGACACAAACGAGGTCGTTAGGACGGGCACCACTGCGCAGGACGATATCCTCGGGACGGGCTTCGCCAATGGCCGTGATGCTGATACAAAGCCCAGTCAGACTGCTCGTCGTATCACCGCCTACAATGTCCACGCCCCACTTCGTGCAAGCCTTGCGCATGCCGTCATAGAGCGCCTCGATGTCCTCCACACAGAACTTGCTGCTGATAGCCAGACTGACCGTCAGCTGGCGCGGCCGGGCATTCATGGCGAAGATGTCGCTCAGGTTGACCATCACAGCCTTGTAGCCAAGATGCAGCAATGGCACGTAGGACAAATCAAAATGCACGCCTTCTACCAGCAGGTCAGTCGTCACGACGGTGCGCATGCCGGCAGTCGGAGCCAGCACCGCACAATCGTCGCCAATGCCTTTCACCGTGCCCTCATTCTTGACTTCTATCTCTCTGGCAAGACGCTCTATAAGGCCGAACTCGCCCAATTCCGATATTTCCATTACCTGTTAACTTTTAATTTCAGCCATTGATGCAGAACCCTAAACCCTCTTCACCAGCTCTTCCATAATGGTCGCCATGGAAGGCTGTGCAGCACGAGCAGCAAGCTGTACCTCCTCGTGACTGACCTTGACGGGAACGTCCATACCGCCAAGGTCAGTGATGACGCTCACGCCGAAGCAGCGTATGCCACAGTGATTGGCAACGATAACCTCAGGAACAGTACTCATTCCGACGGCATCCGCACCCATGCGGGCAAACATACGGTATTCGGCAGGTGTCTCAAAAGTGGGTCCCTGAGTAGACAGATAGACACCGTGCTGCACCTTGATGCCATGCTCTGCAGCAATGTCGTCAGCCAAAGCTATGAGTTCCCGGCTATATGCCTCGCTCATGTCCGGAAAACGCGGACCAGTGGGAATGTTCGGGCCATGCAGGGGATGCTCGGGCAGAAGATTGATATGGTCGGTGATAATCATGATGTCGCCGATGGCAAAGGCAGGATTCATCCCACCTGCCGCATTGCTGACGAAGAGGGTGCGTATGCCCAGCTCGTACATTACACGGACAGGGAACGTCACCTGCTGCATTGTATAGCCCTCATAGTAATGGAAGCGTCCGTCCAAAGCCATTACATCCCGCCCTCCAAGGCGTCCGAAGATGAGCTGTCCGGCATGCCCTTCCACCGTAGAGACAGGGAAATTAGGAATATCGGCATAAGGGATGCACAGGAGTTTCTCAATTCGCTCGGTCAGGTATCCAAGACCAGTCCCAAGCACAATAGCAGTCTGTGGCGCGTTAGGCATTCTTTCACTGAGCCATGCCGCCGTTTCTTTTATTCTTCCATACATAGTCTAATATCGTTTCGTCAAACTTTTCTCTTTCTTCTCTCATGAAATCCACCTTGACAGGCAGCACGTAAACAGCTTGTCGTACTTCTTCATCAAGACAGCGTAACTGTCGCAGGCGAGCAGCATCCTTCTCGGTAGTAATGACAACGCGCGGTTTGGGTAGCGCAGCTAATGCACGCCAGATAAGTTCGGCATCACCGTGGGTATAATAATGATGGTCAGGAAAAGTGAGCATCTTTACGTGTTGTGCAAAGCAACGTACATCTTGCTCCATCTGCCAAGGATTGCCAATGCCGGTAAGGAGCAGCACATGGATGTCGTCATTGCGTAAGTCGGAGAGTTCCAGTTCGCCTTCGCCCCAAAGCTGGCGTAGCGTGCCATAGGTGAAAGTACTGAAAAAAAGTTGCTGGTAAGGCCTCAAAGACAGCGACAGCATCACTGCGCGGTAACTTATGGCAGGAATGTGCGGCGGACACTTGGTGACAATGGCCATCGTGGCACGCTGGCTGGAGGAAGCACGTTCGCGAAGATTTCCGGCAGGCAAAAGGCAGTCATCGGAAATAAGACGTCTGTAGTCTATCAAGAGGATGTTCTGTCCAGCCTTAACATAGCGATGCTGGAAAGCATCATCCAACAAAATAACTTCCACGTCCCGCGTCGCGTCGTCGGACATGAGCCGCGTTATGCCTCTTCGACGGTTGACGTCTACTGCCACATATATATCCGGGAACTTCTGCTTTATCTGCCAAGGCTCGTCGCCTATCTCATGCACAGCGGAAGTAGTTGTCGCCAAGAGGTAACCACGTGTTCTGCGTCGGTATCCGCGACTGAGCACTGCCACACGATAGCGACTGGAAAGCAAACGAATGAGGTATTCCACGTGAGGAGTCTTACCCGTGCCACCCATGGTAATGTTGCCAACATTAATGATAGGAATACTATACGCTTCTGACGGGAGCACTCTCCAGTCAAACAAAGCGTTCCGAATGTCCATTGCCAGCCCATAGAGCCAACTCAACGGCATTAACCATCGGCGACATTTCCCCATCATTGCTTCCTGCTCGTATTGTCTTGCTTTACTATTTTGCCCTCGCAGTGCGCTTACTTAATGTTTGGGTCAAAGGGTAAACGTGCCTGAATGGGGTTCACCTTACCGATACGCTTAACAAAGGCATAGGCAGGATAGTATTCCCCCATAGCAGCACGGATGCGGCTGTCCATGTAGTTGCTGCCTGCCCTGTCCACAAGACTTGCATACCATGGTTTTACCTGGGGGTAGCGCCCCACCGTATAGTCTTCCAATTCTGCAAGCAAAGCAGCAGCCTCAACAGCATCGTTTAGATTACCCAATTTATCAACAAGGCCAATGGAAAGTGCCTGTTCGCCCGTCCATACACGTCCCTCTGCAATGGCCTTCACACTATCCTGTTCCATGCCGCGCCCATCTGCCACACGGCTCGTAAAAAGTTCATAACCGCGATTGACATAGCCTTGCATCTTGGCTGCCTCGTTAGCATTGAAAGGACGCCCCATGGCTCCAAAATCACTCATAGCATTTGTCTTGACCACATCAAACGTAAGCCCCAGCTTCTGAGTCAGCAGTTCACTGGCATCAGGTATCATACCGAAAATGCCTATGCTACCTGTCAGCGTCATGGGTTCGGCAAATATCTGATTGGCTCCGCAGCTGATATAATAGCCTCCACTTGCTGCCATGCCACCCATACTAACGACAACGGGCTTTTTGGCACGTAACAATTGTAGTTCATGCCATATCTGTTCGCTGGCATAAGCAGAACCACCCGGACTGTTGACACGTATCACGACAGCTTTCACGTCATCGTCCTCGCGCAACTCCTGAAGATCCTTCATCATTTCTTTGGCAGTGATATTGTGCTCTTGGCTGAAGCCCGCTGCACGGCTATCGGCAATTTCCCCATAGGCATAGTATACTGCTACCTCGTCATCTATTTTCTTGCCTAAACCATCGGAAGCAATCACATCTGCCAGTGTAGCGAAGTTCAAGTCATCATCTTCATCCAGTTCCAGACGCTGTTTGAGTGCTTTTTTCACATCACTAAGATAGCCAAGCTTATCTACAAGCTTATTCTTTACGAAGACTTCTGCCTGAGAGAGAAACGTCGTGCTGTCCGCCATGGCGTTGAGTTCACCGGGGTTGATCTGGCGACTTGCAGCCACTTCCTTCAACATGTTGCCCCAAATATTGTCCAAGAAACTCTGTACCTGTTCGCGGTTGGCATCACTCATTTCAGTACAGATGAAAGGCTCGACAGCGCTTTTGTAGGTACCGACCTTGAAAACCTGCATCTTGACGCCCAGTTTCTTCATCAGTCCGGTATAGAAAATAGGCTGGCTCGACATACCGCTCCAATCCAACATGCCGATGGGGTTGAGAAACACCTCGTCAGCTACGGAGCAAAGATAATAGGATCCGCGCGAATACTCATCGCCATAAGCCACAATCCATTTGCCGCTTTCCTTGAATCCCAGCAATGCCTGACGCAGTTCCTGCAACTCTGCTGGTGCAGCTGTCAGCACACCACCTTCCAAATAAATGCCCTTGACACGGTCGTTCGTTGCTGCCTTTTTCAGGGCTTCAAGCGCTTTGTCCAGAGGTATTGACATTATTTCTCCCCTACTCAGGAAGTCCATGGGATTCTCCTCTGTACGCTCTGTGATCTCTCCCTGCAACTTAATACGCAGGATACTGTTCTTTTCTAAAACATTGCCTGCATTTTCGCTGGCTACCATGCCTGCCACCGAGACAATACCAATCACTGTAAAGATGATGCTGGCCAGTACGATGCCTACAATCGTGGCCAAAGTGTACTTAATGAAGTCTTTCATTTACCTTAATATTATATTATTTTTCGTTCTACATGTTATCAAGCAGCAAAGTTATGAAAAAAAGTGATATGTAAAAAATGAAGTGTAAAGAAATTACCGTTTTCTAAGA
Source organism: Prevotellaceae bacterium (assembly GCA_022508635.1). Lineage (GTDB taxonomy): Bacteria > Bacteroidota > Bacteroidia > Bacteroidales > Bacteroidaceae > Physcousia. The sequence continues at coordinate 7,327 of JAFLUV010000057.1, read as the reverse complement.
AGAAGCATCAACAACGACCAGACACCGAGCAGAACGACAAGCAGAGTCTGAAGGGTGTGGACGATGAGTACGAACAATGCCCCCGAAGTCTGTTCCACGCCATAAAGCACAAGGATGGTTTTGACGGCGAAATGCCAGGAACCGGCACCGTTGGGTGTTGGCACAAGCACGGCAAAAGTACCAACAACGAATGCCACAAGTGCTGCCAACGAACCGAGGCCGGCAGTGAAGTCAAAGCAAAAGAAAGTAAGATAGAAGTGCAGATAATAGCTCAGCCAGATGCCGATTGAATATAGTAAAAAGAGTATCGGTTGCTTCACTTCACGCACAGAGAGCAGACCTTCCGAAAGATCAGAGAACACGGACCTGGTGTGCGAGAGGAAGCGGAACCGGCTGGCAAGCAGGACAACGCACAGCACGGCGAGTACGCCACAAGCTGCCGTCACGAAATACCCTGTCATGCTAAAAGAGTCAAGCACGCCGCCCAATGTCACGCCTGTCCGCCGAAAAAAACTCAGGAAGACGGGTATCTGTGTCAGGAATACCAGGAAAGAAAGCACCAAAATGAGAATTGTATCAATGACACGTTCGGTGACCACCGTGCCAACACAACAGCTGAAGTTTGTACCGTCATAGCGTCGCAACACGCCGCAACGTAATACTTCGCCCACGCGCGGAATAACGAGACTGCTGGCATAGCTCAGGAAGACAGCATGGACGCAAGTGGAGAGACGCGGACGCTCGCCTGTCGGTAACAGCACCTGCCGCCAACGCACAGCCCGCAACACCTGTGCCAACACACCGAAAGGCATGCTCAGCAACATCCATGTCCATGACATCTGGTGCGACAAAGCATTCTGGAGCTCTTCCCAGCGAAAGCCTCGGTACATCCACCACAGGATGCCCACGGCAAAGGCCAAGGGCAAGCCTATCCTGACTATTTTCCGAATCCTATGCATGAATTTGACACTTCCCCAATCCTTAATCCCCAATCTTTTCATATCTTTGCACCGCAAATTTACAAATAAATAAGGAGAATGAGAACCGTTAAGCCGAAAAAGTTCCTGGGACAGCACTTTTTGACCGACCTAGGCATAGCCAGCGACATTGCCGACACCGTAGACGCATGCCCTGACCTGCCCGTACTGGAAGTAGGGCCGGGCATGGGTGTGATGACGCAGTTCCTGGTGCAAAAGCCGAGGCAGGTGAAGGTTGTGGAGATTGACTACGAAAGTGTGGAGTACCTCCGTCGCACGTATCCCGAACTGGAGGACTGCATCATTGAGGACGATTTCTTGAAGATGCACTTGGAGCGCACCTTCGGAGGATCGCCGTTCGTACTTACGGGCAACTACCCCTATAATATCTCCAGCCAGATTTTCTTCAAGATGCTCGACTACAAGGAACTCATTCCCTGTTGCACGGGCATGATACAGAAGGAAGTAGCGGAGCGCATGGCGGCAAGACCGGGGAGCAAGGCTTACGGCATCTTGAGCGTATTGTTGCAGGCGTGGTACGATGTGGAGTACCTCTTCACCGTGGAGCCCGGCGTCTTCAATCCGCCTCCCAAGGTTCGCAGCGCAGTCGTCCGCCTCACACGCAACAATACGACCGAACTGGGTTGCGACGAGAAACTTTTCCGCCGTCTCGTCAAGACGACGTTCAACCAGCGGCGCAAGACACTGCGCAACAACATACGTCCGCTTCTCTCTGCACTCATCGCCGAGCAGAACCCGGCAGCGGACTTCTCCGGACTGCTTGCCGACCCCGTCATGACAAAACGCCCCGAACAGCTTAGCGTGCAAGACTTTGTCAACCTTACCCTGCGCTTGCAGGCATATCTCTGATTTCCCCGGGACATAACCTACGCCCCAGTCCAGCATCCCTCAGCTCTTCCTCGCCACTGTCACTTCATCAGCCTGGGGTATGCCACCGACACCGCCACGTACCACACAATCATCGCGGCAAACGAGGAAGTGCCGAACAGTAACAAGGGCAGGCAACCCAACAGGAAGACATAGCGCTGCTTGTTGTCAGCCCAGCTCATGTTCTTGAATTTCAACGCCAGCATTGGCACTTCGCACACCAAGAGCATGCAAAACAGCAACATAAAAAGAAAGAGGAAGACAGCATTAAAACGCAGTGATACAAGAAAAGCATGCTCTCCCAGCACAAGACTCCCCCAAAAGAGGGCATTCGCCGGTGTCGGCAAACCGATGAACTGCTGGTGCTGACGCTCGTCAAGGTTGAACTTCGCAAGACGAAGGGCAGAAAAAGCCGCCATGAAGAAAGCAGTATAAGGCAGCATCCGGCTGACAGGCGCAAGCATCTCAGGACAATACACCTCGTGGAAAAGATAGAAGAGAATAGCACTGGGAGCCAAGCCGAATGTAACAACATCTGCCAGCGAATCAAGTTCCCTGCCGATGCCCGACGAGACACCAAGTGCCCGTGCCACCATGCCGTCGAAGAAATCGAATACGGCACCAAGGACAATCATCAGCACTGCATAGTGGTAATTGCCGTAAAAGGCTGCACCCGTTGCCATGCAGCCACATATTAAATTACAACAAGTTATGACGTTAGGGACGTGCTTTTTCATGAATCTTCGTGTTTCACTCCTCGTTCTTCACCAACTTAGCTATCACAGTCTCGTTACCTACGGTCTTTTGGTTAAGTTTCACACACACTTCCGTGCCAAGGGGCAAGTATAGGTCAACGCGCGAGCCAAACTTGATGAAGCCCAAATGCTCATCGACATAGCAGTCTTCCCCCACGCTGGGATAGGTAACAATGCGTCGTGCCACAGCACCCGCCACCTGTCGTGCAAGAATCTCTGTGCCATCGGGTGTCTCGATGACCACAAGGCTGTGCTCGTTCTCGTTGCTTGCCTTAGGCAGCCATGCCCTGTGGAAATTGCCATCAAGATGACTCACATATTTTATTGTCCCGTCCACCGGAATCCAATTGGCATGAACATTGAAAAGACTCATAAAGATGCTTACCATCAATCGACGATCATGGAAGTACTCATTCTCCTCTGTCTCCTCCACCACGACCACTTTGCCGTCCGCTGGAGCTACGACGATGCCCTCCGTCTCACCCTCAAAAGTACGGATAGGACACTGGAAAAAATTGAGTAACACGCCATAAACGATAGCGCTTAGTGCAATGCAAACGTCAAACGGAAGCCGCGAATCGAAACAATGCAATATGGCAAAATTGAGCACCAACAGCACGATAGCACTCCAGAACAATGTCTTGTTACCTTCATGATGGAGGCGTATTTTCTTAAGTTTCCTTAGTCTTTTACCCATGAATTTCTATATAATCCGCCTCAAAGTTAATGCTTTTTTCTGAAACAGCAAGATTGAAAAAGACATTTTCAATATGTTGACACAAAAAACACACCATTCACTTGCCCATTAAGAAAAAAAACACGAACTTCGCTTTCACATCTTACACCCCTATAAAACTTAAGTTAAGTATGGAAGACTTCGTACACCTACACGTCCATTCACAATACTCATTGCTTGACGGCCTCTCGTCTATCAAGGGAATGGTAGACAAAGCCATCTCCGACGGCATGAAAGGCATGGCTCTTACCGACCATGGTAATATGTTCGGCATAAAGGAACTATACGACTATTGCCAGCAGGTGAACAAGGAAAGGAAGGCACAAGGACAAGAACCCTTCAAACCCATCTTTGGCTGTGAGATGTATGTAGCACGATGCGGCGACAAAAGCGTGCGCAACGGTGGACGAGAAAACCAGTCTGGCTGGCATCTTATCGTACTGGCAAAGAATCTGACTGGCTACCATAACCTTATCAAGCTCGTTTCGCGTTCATGGGTTGACGGCTTCTATATGCGCCCTCGCACTGATTACAAAGATTTGGAAAAGTACCACGAAGGGCTTATCATCTGCTCTGCTTGCATTGGTGGTGAAGTTCCTCAAAAAATAGTCAACGGTGACTTGGCAAGTGCTGAGAAAACCATCCAATGGTTTCACGACATCTGGGGCGACGACTACTATATCGAACTACAACGTCACGAAGTGACTGACCCCTCGAAGATTGCCAACCGTGAAACATTTGAAGTACAGAAACTGGTCAATCCCATTCTCATAGAATTAGCACACAAATGCGGTGTGAAACTCATTTGCACCAACGATGCGCATTTCCTTGACGAAGAAGATGCTGAAGTCCACGATCTTTTATTATGTATCTCCACAGGCAAGGACATAGACGACCCGAACCGTATGCGTTACAGCAAACAGGAATGGTTCAAGACGCGCGCAGAGATGAATGCCATCTTCAATGATCTCCCAGAGGCCGTAGCCAACACTTGCGAAATACTAAACAAGGTGGAAATCTATGATCTGGAGTCCAATCCCATCATGCCTTTCTTCCCCATCCCGGAAGAGTTTGGTACAGAAGAGTTATGGCGGCAGCGATTTACCGACGAAGATCTCTTCCGTGAGTTCACGAGTGACGAGAACGGAGAAAACCAATTATCGCGAGAAGAAGGTGAAAAAAAGATAGAAAAGTTGGGAGGCATTGACAAACTCTACCGTATCAAGTTCGAAGCAGACTATCTTGCCAAACTTACCTACGAAGGTGCCAAGCGCCTCTATTGCAAGGAACCCGATGTTGAAGGAAAGGAACAGGAACTGCCAAAGGACGTAGACGATCGCATCCGATTCGAACTCCATATCATGAAGACAATGGGATTCCCCGGGTACTTCCTCATTGTACAAGATTTTATCAACAGCGCACGCAACGAGCTTGGCGTATGGGTAGGTCCAGGACGAGGCTCGGCAGCAGGTTCGGTAGTAGCATATTGCTTAGGTATCACGAAGCTTGACCCTCTAAAGTACGATCTCCTATTTGAGCGTTTCCTCAACCCTGATCGAATCTCGTTACCCGATATTGACACCGACTTCGATGATGACGGCAGAGGAAAAGTATTGCAATGGGTTATGGACAAGTACGGACACGAGAACTGTGCACACATCATCACCTACGGCGTTATGGCGGCAAAAAGCAGCCTCAAGGACGCAGGACGCGTGAAAAAATTATCACTCCAAGTAGTCAATGCGTGGTGTAGAGCAATGCCAGACCGTCTGCCTGAAGGCAAGAAACCCACGCTGGCAAACTACATCGAAGCCACTCCGGAGCTGAAAGAGGCACGTTTCTCGCAGGATCCTCAGATAGCAGATACCATCAGGTACGCCCTGAAACTGGAGGGCACAGTGCGTAACACTGGCATCCATGCCTGCGGAGTCATCATCTGCCGGGATCCTATCAGTGATCATGTACCCGTCTCGACAGCAGATGACCCTGACTTCCCCAATCGCAAGACCGCCGTCACACAGTACGACGGACACGTCATCGAAAGCACCGGGCTTATCAAAATGGACTTCCTTGGACTCAAGACCCTCTCACAGCTCAAGGAAGCATGTCGTATCGTCAAGGAAGCACGTGGCATAGATATAGACCTGGACAACATTCCTATTGACGATCCACTCACTTATAAACTCTATCAGGAAGGACGTACTGTAGGTACATTCCAATTTGAATCGGTAGGCATGCGCAAATACTTAAAGGAGCTTCACCCGACTGTCTTTGAAGACCTCATCGCCATGAATGCCCTCTACCGACCAGGGCCTATGGACTACATCCCGCAGTTCATCAAGCGCAAGAACGGACAAGAACCTATTACATACGACCTTGATGCCTGCGAAGAATACCTCCGCGACACATACGGCATCACGGTCTATCAGGAGCAGGTCATGCTACTTTCGCGTAAGTTAGCAGGATTCACCCGGGGCGAAAGCGATGCTCTACGTAAGGCAATGGGTAAGAAAAAGAAGGATATCGTGGACAAGATGAAACCCAAATTTATCGAAGGAGGTACGCAAAACGGACACGACCCGAAAATACTTGAAAAAATATGGACAGACTGGGAAAAGTTCGCTTCATACGCTTTCAACAAGTCCCATGCTGCTTGCTACTCGTGGGTTTCCTATCAGACCGCGTATATGAAAGCACATTATCCGGCAGAATTCATGGCAGCTCTGCTGACACGCGGCAAAAACGACGTGAAGGAAGTAAAAAAGTTGCTTGAAGAATGCCATGCTATGAAGCTGGAAGTGCTGGGACCTGACGTCAACGAGTCGCACATGGACTTCGGTGTCAACGACCGCCAGCAGATACGTTACGGACTGATGGCCATTAAGGGTCTGGGCGATGCTGCGGTGGAAGCCATTGTACAGGAAAGGGAGAAAAATGGACCTTTCCGCGACCTATACGACTTCGTGGAGCGTGTCAACATATCCGCCGTAAAGAGTAACGGTATGAGATTTCTTTCCCTGAGCGGTGCTTTCGACAGTATCGTGAACGGCATACGGAGAGAGCAGTTGGTGGCACAAACTCCCAAAGGAGAGGAATTTATAGATCTACTTATACGTTATGGCACGCAATTCCAGCAGGCAAAAATGGAGGCACGGTTCTCACTCTTCGGCATGGATGCCATAGAACTCAAAAAACCAGAGGTACCAGAGACTGAAGAATGGACGTTACTGGATCGCCTTAACAAAGAACGCAAATTAGTTGGTGTCTATCTCTCAGCACATCCGCTTGATGAGTACTACGTAACTTTGCAGAATGTATGCAATTTAAAGCTGGATCAGATGACAAACCTTTCCGCTTTTGCAGGACAGTCCGTCAAGTTAGGAGGTATCATCACGGATGTACGAACAAGTACAACCGCAAATGGAAAGCCTTATGGAATTGTTACCATTGAGGATTTCAGCGGTACGGGAGATTTGAGAATTTTCGGTGATAATTGGGTGAAATGGGGAGGTTATCTGAATATCGACCGCTCTGTACTCATTAGCGGCATAGTAATGGAAAATCCCTACAACAATGGCCTGTATGACTTGCGTATCGGACGTGTTGAGTGGCTTTCTGATGCCAGCGAAACGGTGGTGGAGAGCATCACAATCACAGTCAACACAGACATCCTTTGCAGGGATGATGTGGAAATGCTTGCATCCCATATAAAGAAGGAACAGGGTAATACGACCCTGCGCGTGATCTTCTTGGATGCAACGAACCCACATAATCGCCTACGCATGACGTCTCGCTCCCATCAAGTCAAGGTAACGAGGCAGTTGCTGGATGACATTGAGAGATGCGAAGCACTGACCTACAGTCTAAACTAAGAATTCAAGTTATTTACTCTGGGATTAGTCCTGATTGGCCTCCCACTCGGGTGGATGTTTAGGATGGCTCGAGTGGATGTTTAAGATCACTCGAGTGAA
>JAFLUV010000056.1 GCA_022508635.1 Prevotellaceae bacterium | reverse complement strand
GGCAAGTTCCGTTGGCGGCGAATCGGCTGTAATATCTCAGGGAGCAGTGCACCCGCACGATGAAGAAACCCTCCTCATTATTTGGAACATGACGTATTAAATCGTACCTTTGCAGCAGAAACAGACAGCAAGCAATATGAAGAACACCGGATCAATATAAGTTCAGCAGTACAGTGATATGAGAAGTCTTTCCCAAATGATATTTGCGACTCTTGTCGCGTGGGTGCTAACATTGACCGTCCATGCCCAGCAGGTAACGCTCACGAATGCCATACAGATAGCGCAAGAGAACTCCCTGGATGCCAAGTCTGCACGCTTCTCCTTCCTTGCCAGCTATTGGACGTATCGCAGCTTCAAGGCAGAACTGCTGCCATCGGTCAACCTTGGCGGCGGCCTGATGAACTACAACCGTTCGCTGGTGGAAGCCCGCAACTATGATGACGGCCGCCTGTCGTATGTCAGCAACAACACCCTGAGCAACAGCCTCACGCTGTCTGTCGACCAGCAGATTGCCGCAACGGGCGGCAGAGTCTCCTTGATGTCATACCTGCACCGGCTGGATCAGTTCACGTATGACGAGACGACCTACAACTCGCAGCCCCTGCGCATCAGCTACACGCAGCCCCTGCGTGCTTTCAACTCACTGAAGTGGCAAAAGAAGACGGCGCCCCTGGAATATGAAATAGCACAGAAACGCTATGCAACAGCGCTACAGGAAATAGCCATAAGGGTGACGTCGCTCTTCTTCAACGTCCTGTTTGCACAATCCAACTACCTGCAGAGCAAGGCAACCCTCGCCGACAGGGAAACGCTGTATGCAATGGCACAGCAGCGCCTGGAGCTCGGCACGACCACTAAGAGCGAGGTCCTGCAGATGGAGCTCTCCGTCCTGAACGCCCGGGTGGCAGAAGGCAGCAACCGCATCACATTGGATGATGCCAAGTACAATCTGTTCTCCTATCTGCGCGTAACGGACTACGAGGCGTCGGAGCTGGTGCCGCCCTATAATGTCCCGGATCTCATCGTGGGCATGGACGACGTGCTGCAGAAGGCCATCGCCAATTCCTCGCATACGGAGGAGCAGCGCCTGCAAATGCTAAAGGCGGAGCAGACCCTGGCTCAGGCAAAGGCAAACAAAGGGCTGCAGGTGACACTGAGCGGCGAGTTGGGCTTCATGCAGACGGCAGGCACCTTTGCCGGAGCCTACAGGGAACTACTCGACAACGAGATAGTAGGCCTCACGCTCCGCCTTCCTATCTTTGACTGGGGCGTAAGCAGGGGACGTGTCCGCATGGCACAGGCTCAGCTGGAGGTCGTCAGGACGCAACAGGAGCAAACTCATCAGGACTATGTCCAGGAACTGCGCAAGAAGGTGATGCAGTTCAACGCCCAGCCTACGCAGTGCCGTAATGCCCAGCGTGCACAGGAGATAGCGGAGGAACGCTATGACATCATGCGGCGCAGGTACGAGGCAGGCACTGTCTCCGTGACCGACCTCAATACGGCCCTGCAGGAAATGACTTCGGCCAAGACACAGTACATCAGCCAGCTCAATACCTTCTGGACGGACTATTACGGCCTTCAAAAGTCCACGCTTTATGACTGGACGACGAACACGGACATACGGGTAGACATAGAAAAGGCGATACGAGAAAAATAAAATGGAATATGAGACGAATATATGCTAAACAAGCAGTGCTGCTGCTATCCGCGTTTTTCCTGTCGGCGGCATGTGCCTCCGACAAAAAGGAGGAACGCAAGGACGGCTCTGCGATGGAGATGCGCCAGCAGCAGATGAGCGAGACGTATGTAGATACGATGGTGCTTCACCGGACGGAGTTCAACAAGCAGATCGTATGCAATGGCAGGCTCAGGGCAAAGGCAAAGAGCGAGCTGAACTTCGAAAGCCAGGGCATCATTGCAGAAGTCCTCGTCAAGGAAGGGCAGTACATAGGCAAGGGCGGACTGATAGCCACTCTGGACAAACAAGAAAGGCAGCGCGAGCTGGAAAAGGCCGAGCATGAGCTGCAACGTGCAAAGGTGGAGCTGACAGACAAGCTCATAGGCCTGGGGTACAATGACATTGAGAGCGTGCCGGCCGATGTCATGGAGCGGGCAGAAGTGATGTCTGGCTACTACTCTGCCAAGTTCCAGCTGCAATCTGCCAGGAAGGCATTGGAGGGATGCAGCTTGTATGCACCCTTCAGCGGAAGGATTGCGGACTTGGAGGCAAAGAGGTTCCAGAAAAACGACAAGGTCTGCACGCTGGTGGACGACTCAGGCTTTGAGGTCGAGTTCAGGGTACTGGAAGCAGAGCTTCCGGGCATAGGCACCGGCCAAAAGGTAACGGTAACGCCCTTCGTGCAGGACAGCCTCCGGTATGAAGGACGGGTGACGGAGATAAATCCTTTGGTGGACGACAAAGGCCTCGTGAAGATCAAGGCACAGCTCAGCAACAAAGGCAATACGCTGCTGGACGGCATGAATGTCCGGGTTGTCGTGGAAGAAAAGATGCAGCACATGTTTGTCGTGCCGAAGGATGCAGTCGTCGAGCGTGACGGCTACCAGGTCATCTTCCTGCTGGAAGGGGGACGGGCTATCTGGACTTACGTCGATGTGGTGCATTCCAATATCAGTTCCTTTGCCGTCACAGGTTGCCAGCGCAAGGAGACGACCATCAAGGAAGGCGACATTGTCATTACCTCCGGCAACCTGAATCTGGCCGACGGGACGGAGGTGATGGTGAACGAACAGCAATAGCCGGCTCCCATGAACAAGACGCTTCTTCATCGCCCCATAGCCGTAACCATGTGCCTCATCGCGCTGACGGTGATAGGCATGCTGGCTCTCTGGCACATCCCCGTGTCCCTGATGCCGGACATTGATATCCCGCAGATAACGGTGCAGGTAAGCATGCCCGGATACTCTGCCCAGGAGGTGGAGCGGAACGTGGTGTCGCCGCTCAGGGGCCGCCTCATGCAGGTGGCAGGCATCACGGACATTCGTTCCGAGTCGCGAATGGATGCCGGCAGCGTAAAGATGACTTTTGAGCCGGGCAGCAATGTGAACCTTCTCTTCATAGAGGTCAACGAGAAGGTGGACCGTGCCATGAACCAGATGCCGAAGGAGATGGAGCGTCCCAAGGTGATGAAGGCAAGTGCAATGGATATTCCTGCTTTCTTCCTCGACCTTACGCCGGCTGACTCTTTCAGGTTCTCCCAGTTGTCCAAGTTTGCCAGGAACGTAGTGGTGAAGCGCATAGAGCAGCTTCCGCAGACAGCCATGGTGGATGTCAGCGGCACGGTAGGCACGGAGATAGACTGCATCCCCGACGAGGAGAAGCTACAGGCAATGGGGATGAGCGTAAATGACATAGAGAATGCCATCAGGCGCAATAACATCACGCTGGAGGCTCTGAGTATCGTGGACGGCATCTACAGGTACAACATACATTTCGACTCCCAGCTCCTTACCAAGAAGGACATCGAGGATATCTACATCAACCATCAGGGGCGACTGTTCCAGCTGAAGGACATCTGCCGCATAGAGGAGCACACTGCAATCCGGAACGGACTCGTGAGGCATGACGGCAAGGAGTGCATATCAATGGCTATCATCAAGCAGAACGATGCCCGGATGGAGGAGCTGAAGCGGGACATGGACGAGCTGCTGGACGAGCTGCGGAAGGAGTATCCCGACATAACGTTCCAGCTGACGCGCGACCAGACTCGCCTGCTGAGCTATACCATAGAGAACCTGAAGGGCAATCTCTACATGGGTGCCCTGATGGCATGCCTGGTGCTTATGCTATTCATGGGGAAGTGGCGGCTCTCCCTGCTTGTCGTGCTCTCTATTCCCCTCTCTCTGATGATAACCGTCCTGTGCTTCTACCTGCTGGGCATCAGCATGAACGTCATATCGCTCTCGGGACTGATATTGGGCGTGGGCATGATGGTGGACAATGCCATTATCGTGGTGGACAACATCACGGCGCGGTCGTCCGGGGCACCTGTGACGGAGGACTTGGAGAGCGTGACGGTACGGAGCACGCGGGAGGTCTTTGCGCCTATGCTGTCCTCTGTGCTGACTACTTGCTCTGTGTTCTTGCCTCTCATCTTCCTGAGCGGGACGGCAGGTGCCTTGTTCTATGACCAGGCAATGGGCGTTGCCACTGCTCTCTTTGCTTCCCTGATGGTGGCGACGGTGGTGATTCCCGTCTACTATGTGGTGCTGCATGCCGGGAAGCGACGGGGCAGGCAGGCGGGCAGGCCATGCCGGTTCTCCGGGCTTGGGCGGGGCATGTCTTTTCCTGCCGTCAGGTGTTACGAGGCGACTTTGAAGTGGACGCTGCGGCATGCCCGTCTTGTCCTGGCGATGTCTGTCGCAAGCATTCCCCTGATGGTTCTTTTGGTGCGGCATATAGAGAAGGAGCGCATGCCGAAGGTGGCGCAGGACGATACGCTGCTGACGATTGACTGGAACAGCAACATCTCTGCACGGGAGAACGACAGGCGGGTGTCGGGCATGATGGCGTCCGTCAAGGAGATGGTGCAGACCTCTACCTGCATGATAGGCGCGCAGGAGTTCATGCTGGGGCATACCAAGGACATTACGTCGTCGGAGGCCGTTGTCTACCTGAAGGCCGGGGATGCGGAGGCTCTGGAGGAAGCGAAGCGCCGGTGCTCCGCCTATCTGTTGCAGCACTACCCGCAGGCGTCTGCGGAGTACGGTGAGCCGGGCAACCTGTATAACCTGATATTCTCGACCGACGAGGCCGACCTGGAGATACACTTGCAGGACGGGGCCGGCCGGCGGCCTTCCATAGAGGCGTCGCGGGCTTTCCGGGACACTCTGCTCCGGCACTTCCCGAGCCTGGAGGTCTCGCCCGTCATGACGGAGACGAACATCCGCTATGTGGCCGACATGGAGCAGATGGCCATATACGGGGTGAGCTACGATGCCTTGTACCGCAGGCTCAGGGAGCTGGTCAGCAGGGGCACTATATTCAGCATCAACGAGGGGGCGCAGTCGGTGCCGCTGAAGCTGGTTCCCGGGGATGTGGCGTTCGCCGGCGTGGAGAGGCACATCCTTGCGGAGTGCGTGAAGAATGCCGGCGGGACGGACATACCTATCTCGTATCTGGTGCGCGAGACCAAGGGCGAGGACTACAAGCGCCTGCAGGCCGGCAACGGGGGCGAGTACTATGCCCTGTGCCTGAATGCCGGCGACAGAGAGATAGAGGCGGTGATGGCGTTCGTGAACGAGTATGTCCACAGGCCGCACAGCCGCTATAGCGCAAGCTTCACGGGAGGCTATTTCACCAGCCGCGCGCTCATCCGGGAGCTCTGCGTTGTGCTGGCCGTGGCCCTGGCGCTGCTCTACTTCATCCTGGCGGCGCAGTTCGAGAGCCTGGTGCAGCCCGTGATCATACTGCTGGAGATGGTGGTGGACGTCTTCTTCGTGCTGCTCGGGCTGTGGGTAATGGGCGAGTCGCTGAACCTGATGTCGATGACGGGTCTGGTGGTGATGAGCGGCATCGTCATCAACGACTCCATCCTGAAGATAGACACCATCAACCGCAGCCCGCACCTGAGGTCGGGCACGCGGCGGGGGCTGATCCGCGCCATCATGGAGGCCGGCAGGAGGCGCCTGCGCCCCATCGTCATGACGTCGCTGACCACCATCCTTGCCCTGCTCCCCTTCCTCAGCCATGGCAGCATGGGGGCAGCCATACAGTACCCAATGTCGCTGACGCTGGTGATAGGCATGGTTGCGGGCACGGCCGTCAGCCTGTTCCTCATACCCCTGCTCTACTATCTGGTCAGGGAGATGAAGCCGTTCCCTAACCGACAATGATGAGAATATCACGCTTTACACTGTTGCTTACGCTGGCCATCCTGATGGTCATCGGCTGCGCGCTGGTTCCCAGGATAGACATAGCAGACAGGCCGCGCCCGAGACAGGGGAAGACGCTCAGCATCTGGTATGCATGGAGCGGCGCCTCTGCCAAGGTGGTGGAGCAGAACGTCACGTCCAGGATAGAGGGACTGGTCTCGGCCGTCAGCGGCGTGGAGAGCGTGAAGTCGGAGTCCTACTTCGGCAGCGGCCGGGTGACCATAGAGCTGAAGAAGAATGCCGACGTGTCGGCCACGAAGTTCGAGATCGCCTCCCTGCTCCGGCAGATAAGGAAGCAGCTGCCCGAAGGCGTGAGCTATCCCGAGCTCTCCGGCGGCGAGGTGGTGAACGAGAGCCGGCAGAGGGAAACGACACGGGTGCTGCTCAGCTACCGCATAAACTCAAACCTCAGCGACGAGCAGCTGAAGGAATACATAGAGCGTCAGGTGGAGCCCGAACTCCGCCGCATGGACGAAGTGAAGCACGTAGAGGTGACGGGCGGCCACAGCAAGTACATCGTCATTACCTGCGACCCCTTCATCCTCGCCGGCTACGGCCTCTCTGTCGGAGACATAGAGAACGGCATAAAGGCCTTCCTGGGCAAGAACGACGTGATAGGCGAGCTTCAGCCAAAGGGGCAGGAAGAGAAGCGGACGCTCTACCTGGCCACCGACAAGCTCGGGAAGCCCCTGGAGGAGATGCCCATAGGGACAGTGGACGGCAAGACAGTCTACCTGGGCGACCTCGCCACCTACGAATACAAGGACCGCCTGCCGGGACGCTACTACCGCGTGAACGGGCTGAACACCATCTACCTGAACATACACACGGATGCCGACGCCAACAAGATTGCCCTCTCAAGGACGCTCCGCAAGAAAATCTCCGAGATAGAGAAGGGACTGCGGGGCGGCGTCTACCTCACACTGACCTACGACGGGGCGGAAGAGAAGGAGAGCGAGCTGCACAAGCTCATCTGGCGCTCCACGCTCTCGGTGTTCATCCTGCTGCTTTTCGTCTGGCTGGTACGCAGGGACTGGCGCTACCTGCTCGTCATGATGCTGACGCTTGCCGCCAACCTTGCCCTTGCCGTCATCTGCTACTACGTCTTCGACATACGCCTGCACATCTATTCCCTTGCCGGCATCACCGTCTCGCTGGGCATGGTCATAGACGCTGCCGTCGTAATGGTGGATCACTACAGCTATTACCGCAACAGGAAGGCCTTCCTGGCCATCCTCGCAGCACTGCTCACCACCATCGGCTCGCTGATCGTCGTCCTGTGGCTGCCCGACTTCCTGCAGAAGGACCTCTACGACTTTGCCTGGATCATCATTATCAACCTGTCCGTAGCCCTGATAGTCAGCTTCCTCTTCGCACCGGCCCTGATAGACCAGTCCGGCTATCACAGCCGGCAGAAGGGCAGCCGGGTAAGGCACATGAGGCTGGCATTGTGGTGGAACCATGCCTATCTCCGCTACATCCGCTTCACCCAGAAGCACAAGTGGATATACTACACACTGATTGTCCTGGCATTCGGCATCCCCTTCCACGCCCTGCCGGCAAAATGGGGAGAAGGCGGGACAAGGCACTACGGAGGCTTGCAGGACGGTACCGCCCCAAAGCCTTGGTACGAACGTACCTATAATGCCACGCTGGGCAGCAGCCGCTTCCAGAGAAACTACAAAGAGCCGCTGTCGAAGGTCTTCGGCGGCACCATGCGTCTGTTCTCGGAATCCCTGTCGGGGAATACCTATAGCCGCAACAGAGAGAAAGAGATACGCCTGAACATCCGCGCCCAGATGCCCCTGGGAGGTACGGCAGCACAGCTCAACGAGAAAGTAGTGATACTGGAAAACTTCCTTACAGGCTTCCCCGAGATAGAGCGGTTCGAAGCCCGGGTAGAAGGGTGGGGAGCTCTGGTGACGGTAGACTTCAAGGAGGAATACAAGCACACTTCCTTCCCGTACCTTCTGGAGAACAAGGTTATCGGCAAGGTCATCTCCATAGGCGGTGCCGACTGGAGCACGAGCGGGGTTAGCGACAGAGGCTTCAGCAACTCCCTGAATCTCCAGTACCGCAGCAATAGGATAGAGATAGCAGGATACAACTACGACCGCTTGTACCGTATAGCAGAGGAGATGTGCGATGAGATGCGAAAGAATAATCGAGTGGTCGACTTGATCATCCAGACACCGGGACGCGAGAACCAGGAGGACGAACTCTATATGCGCTATGACAAAGAGAAGATGGCGCTTTATGACTTTGACCTCTCCGCTGCCCATAGGAAGTTGCGCGAGATCCTTTCCGGAAGAGACATAGACCGTTACAGGGACACACACTTCTCGTCAGACATGTACCTGAAGTCCTCATGGCAGGATAGCTTTGACCTGTGGTGCCTGGACAACTCGTTCTTGAAGGTCGGAGACAAGGAAGCCCGCATATCCGACTTTATGGCGATAGAGAGACGGGAGGCGAAGAACTGCATCCCCAGGGAGAATCAGGAGTATGTGCTGCATGTAGCCTTCAACGTCTTGGGAAGCTACTCCTACAGCAGCCAATACATCAAGCGCATAACAAATGAGTTCAACCAGAAGATTCCCGTTGGCTTCAGATGCCGAAACACGTCGTATGGCTACTATCAGGACGACGGAACACAGTACTGGCTGCTGGGGCTTATCATCGTCATCATTTTCTTTATATGCAGTATCTTGTTTGAATCCCTCAGACTACCGCTTGCCATCATCTCCCTCATACCTGTATCCTTTATCGGCATATTCCTCACCTACTGGCTGACGGGCGTGGCGTTTGGCACAGGCGGCTTTGCCTCGATGGTACTGCTGAGTGGTCTGACGGTGAATGCAGGCATATACATCATCTGCGAATATAGGAACCTGAAGGCTGCCCATCCGTCTGTAACGCCACAGAAAACATACATAAGGGCATATAACCATAAGATAACGGCAGTGTTCCTGACTATCCTTTCCACGATTCTTGGTCTCGTTCCGTTCTTCATTGACGATGCCAAGGACTCGTTCTGGTTCTCGTTTGCCGTGGGCTCAACAGGCGGCCTCTTGTTCTCCATCATAGCACTGATAGTCGCCATGCCGATATTCCTGCGACTGAAAGACCAACGCTGACATACGCACTCTTTACCAGACCCGAAATGGTCTTGAGAGCATTCATAAGACTTAAGGGGAAGTGCCCGGAACGGGAGTCGAACCCGTACGGCCGTAATGGCCAAGGGATTTTAAGTCCCTCGTGTCTACCAATTCCACCATCTGGGCATTAGCTGGGCGCAAAGTTACGACAATTTATTGAAAATCGGAAACTATAGGATGAAATTTTACCTAAACATTAGGGAAAAGAGACTGTAGGGCGTAGGACTGCGGGCTTAGGAGTTCGTCATCAGGAAATAGATAACAGAGGCAGGGATGGCAAGCAGTGCACTGTCGAAACGATCAAGCATTCCACCGTGCCCCGGCAGGACGTTGCCACTGTCCTTGATGCCAAGATGACGTTTGATAAGACTTTCCACGAGATCGCCCCATGTGCCAAACACAACAACGACGAGGGCAAAGCCCAGCCAGCGCTCTATAGGCATCGTCTCGGGCTGCCAATAGTATATGACAACGGCTGCACCGAGGGTGGCAAGACCTCCGCCGATGCTTCCTGCCCACGACTTCTTGGGTGAGATGCGGGGAAAGAGCTTGGCTGGGAAATAGCGCTGAAGCGTGCAGCCACACATATAGGCAAAGCTATCGTTCACCCAAAGGAAAATGAAGAGGGCAAGCGGGTAGATCCAGTTGTAGGCATAGATGTCTGCCTCGGCATCGTAGATGATGCTAAGCAATGGCAGTAGGGCAAAGGGAATTGCTACATAGAGTTGCGAGGCAAAGCTGAATGCCCAGTTCAGCAAAGGGGTATCACTGCGCCTGTAGAGCTCACTTATGAGAAGATATATGAGCAACAGCCCGTAGAGAGAGAACATGCGGGCTGTCTGCGGACTGGCTATGGTGCTGAGCCAGACACCTGCGATGAGCACGATGCCTGCTAAGGCATTGAGGGGACGTATCATCGATATGTGGGTATGTTTGTTCATGACTGTGCCGAATTCCCATAGTGTGGCAGCCGCCACTGCGGAGAAGAAGAAAAAGGCACTTATGGGACTATAGACAGTGCAACCCACAAGCAGGAGTACATAAATGGCACCCGAAATAGCGCGGATAATGAAATTCCTCATTTGTTTAAGATTTCTTCTGTTCGACTAGCCCAGGGACGGGGACCGAAGATGCGTTCCACGTCCTCGGCGAAGATGACTTCCCGCTCGATGAGCAGTTCCGCTAATGCTGCGTGCCCCTCGGCATTCTGGCTCAGGATGTCCTTGGCACGTTGGTATTGCGCGGCTATCATCGCCTTTGTCTCCTCGTCGATAAGCTGTGCCGTGGCTTCAGAATAGGGGCGCTGGAAGTTATACTCCTGGTTGTCATAGTAACAGATATTGGGCAGCTTGTCACCCATGCCCATGTAGGCTATCATGCTGTATGCCTGCTTGGTGACGCGCTCCAGATCGTTCATGGCACCGCTACTGATATGGCCGCAGAACAGTTCCTCAGCAGCACGGCCTCCCAGCGTAGCGCACATCTCGTCGAGCATCTGTTCGCGGGTGGTTATCTGTCGCTCCTCTGGCAGATACCAAGCAGCGCCCAGGGCACGGCCGCGCGGCACGATGGTCACCTTGACCAACGGATTGGCATACTCCAGCAGCCAGCTGATAGTGGCGTGCCCAGCTTCGTGCCGGGCAATGGTACGCTTCTCCTCGGCAGTCATTACTTTGGTCTTCTTCTCCAGACCGCCTATGATGCGATCCACGGCAGCGAGGAAATCGTCCTTGTCTACAGCTTTCTTTTCGTTGCGTGCCGCAATGAGGGCTGCCTCGTTGCAGACGTTGGCAATGTCAGCACCGCTGAAGCCAGGTGTCTGGCGAGCCAAGAAATCCACGTCAAGTGTCTCGTCCGTTTTGATGGGCTTCAGGTGCACCATGAATATCGCCTTGCGCTCGTTCAGGTCGGGCAGGTCAACGTATATCTGGCGGTCGAAGCGTCCTGCGCGCAGCAATGCCTTGTCCAGTATGTCGGCACGGTTGGTGGCGGCCATGATGATGACACCGCTGTTGGTTCCGAAGCCGTCCATTTCTGTGAGTAGCTGGTTGAGCGTGTTCTCTCGTTCGTCATTGGCTCCCATCTGTACACCCCGGCTGCGTGCGCGTCCCACAGCATCTATTTCATCGATGAAGATAATGCAGGGTGCCTTCTCCTTTGCCTGGCGGAAGAGGTCGCGCACGCGGCTTGCACCGACACCTACGAACATCTCTACGAAGTCACTGCCCGACATACTAAAGAAGGGCACCTCGGCTTCGCCAGCCACGGCCTTTGCCAAAAGCGTCTTACCCGTTCCGGGAGGCCCCACGAGCAGTGCGCCCTTGGGTATCTTGCCGCCCAGCTCTGTATAGCGAGATGGGTTTTTGAGGAATTCCACTATCTCCTGTACTTCGAGCTTAGCACCTTCCTGACCTGCCACGTCGGCAAAAGTAACTTTGCCTTTTTCGTCTTTCTCTATCAACCGGGCACGACTCTTGCCAACGCTGAAGATGCCCATCGGGCCTCCGCCTTCGCCGCCTCCCGAGCCGCTCATGCGCCTTATGATGAAGAACCAGAAAAGGGCAATGAGGATGAGTGGTCCGAAACTCCAGATGAAGTGCATCGCGTCGTCACTTCCCTGCCGGTACTCTATCTCGCCGGAGAAGTGTTCTTGTTCCTGCTGCTCGTTGATGAAGTCCTCTAACTTGTCCGCCGAGGGAATCTCCACCACGACGTAGGGGCGCGTCTTGCTGTCCACCTTCTGTTCGCGGAAAACATCGCGTATGTGTTCAGGTGCGACGTACATTTGCAACACGCCCTGTTTCTTGTCTACGATGATACGCGAGGCATAGCCTTGCCTTACGTAATTCTTGAAATCGCTATACGATGCGTTACGCGAGGATCCTGCTTGTAGCAATGTCTTGTCACCGCTCATGAGCAGGTAGCCCAGCGTAATGGCTATGATGACATATATCCACGTCAGACTTATCTGCGGGCCTTTCTTTTTCTTGTTTTTACTCATAGATGTCAGTCAAGGTTAGGGATATTTTGAAGGTCTGCGTCGGCCCATAGATGCTCAATGTCGTAGAAAGCACGCAGATCGGGCAGGAAGATGTGCACAATGACGTCGGCAAAATCCATTGCCACCCATTCTGCATTACGCAAGCCGTCCACTGCCAGAGGCTTTGCATCCGCCTGGGTGCGGCATGTCTCGCCCACCGAATGTGCCAATGCCTGCACCTGCTGGGGCGAACCGCCCGAGCAAATGACAAAAAAGCGGCACACGGCATCTTCTATTTCCGTCAAATCTGCCACCACGATGTCGCGACCTTTCTTTTCCTGCAATCCGGCCACGATGGCCTCCACCAGTTTTTCCTTGTTCTTTTTCTTCATTCGCAGTTCAATAATGATACAAGTGGACTCAATCGCCCTTAATAGGCTGCAAAGGTACAGATACTCGCAGAAATAAGCAAATAAATTATATTTTTTTGGCATAAAGATTTGCCAGTTCGTAAAAAAGCTGTACATTTGCATCCGCAAACGCTCATTGGAGGGTTGCAGTATTGGGCTATGGTGTAATGGTAACACTGCAGATTCTGGTCCTGCCTTTCCTGGT
>JAFLUV010000055.1:8876-12703 GCA_022508635.1 Prevotellaceae bacterium | reverse complement strand
CATTTTTGAGATTGCTTCTTGTGCCGAAAATTGCTCAAACATAGGAAGGAAATCCCATGACTTCATTCTGTCATATCTGTCCAAAAGGTATAATTCCACACTAAATGACTTATTAGTTTTTCTCAGGTTTTTGGCAATTGACTCAGACATTGTGTCTGCTACTCTGTTGAAAGGTATACCAGCCACACCTGCACCAATAGATGGAAATGCAATAGAATTCAAATCCATGGCATACATTAACAAAAAGCATTTGTCAATTGAATGTCCTATAATATATTGATGCACATCCTCTTTAGACACTAACGTAGGAGCAGGTGATTGTTTAGAACTAATAGCTCCAATTGTTATAGCATGAAATATGTATTTCTGAGGAAGTGTACCTGCCGTAGAGACAACAACATCTCCAATATCTGCCGGTACTTTATTTTTTACATCACGCATAATTGCCCCAGTACCTTCTTGTAGTGCAATAGCCATAGAGACACCTCCTCCCATAGATATATAACAATCACTACTGCTAACAATGACTTCTGCTTGACTATCTACGATGTTACCAAAAATAATCCTGATGGTAGAGTTATTAATATGATATTCTTTTACTTGTTCCATTGTTATATTTCTCCAAAATGATAATTACTCATATATTTATTGTCTGAATTAAGCATCAATACGATTTCTATCTGCCTCAGTGTAGCAGCATTTTCAGGATGTATAAAATCTGAAGGTTTCATTTTAGCGTTCTTATTATGATATTGAACTTAACGTAAAGGCTATGAGCAAGGCTATAGTAAAGCTAGCAAATCACTCTTAAATTCAGGCTTTATTTGTGATGTTCCTATAATGTCACCTGTTATTACACCTTTTATGTCCATCTCTTGGTTGAATTTTCGATACAAAGATACAAAAAACATATTGTAACATTAAGTTATTTTAGTTGTTTTTTAAGAAAAATATCGTTTTAGGTTGTCCTAATAGTGGATTTGCCTATATCACATATCACAAATTTTTAAAAATGAACAACAACCGAAACAGATTGTTTGTGCAAATATACATTAAAATTAATTGCTTAATAGTGGCATTATTGGCACATAAACGATACTTGATTTTCGAGTTGGCACAAGACCTCTATGGTATGTGACAAGGAATTATTTTTCATCAAAGTTTTAGATATTAATATCGTTTACCCTGTTGCATTTAGAGTATTGTATTCTCTGTAATAGTCACCAGATATTATAGGGTTTATCCAACAAAAGCTTACCCAATTATTAGGTGAATCCTACATGTTGGCAGGCATTTCAATATATATTTTCTCTTAGAGTAGTAGATATTTCATTTTTTTCTATATCTTTGCAAAGGAAAGCATTATAATCTAAACATATCGAAAAACATGAAAAGAAGAAATTTTTTGAAGGTTAGTGCTCTGGGTGCTACGGCTGTTGCTATGCCCATTAGTCCTATTTATGCTGCATCCGCAGCTACGGTTCCTGCTGTCTCCAAGTCGGCGAACGGCAAGGTAAATCTTGGCTTTATCGGTCTCGGTCAGCAGGCCATGTATCTCCTGGGTACCTTCCTGGAGTTTGACGATGTACGCGTACTGGCGGGCTGCGATGTCTATGACATCAAGCGTGACCGCTTCGTGCGCCGTGTCAAGGACTACTATCACTCTTCTAAAGGCGAGAAGAAGGTGCAGGTAGACGTTTATGAGGACTATCAGGATTTGCTGGCTCGCAAGGATATTGATGCCGTTGTCATAGCAACACCCGACCACCAGCATGCTATCATTGCTATCGCTGCCTGCAAGGCGGGTAAGGATGTCTATTTGGAGAAGCCCCTCACGCTCACTATCTACGAAGGCCAGCAACTTGTCAAGGCTGTGCGCAAGTACGGCCGTATTTTGCAAGTGGGCAGTCAGCAGCGCAGTAGTGGCGAGTTCATCCATGCAGCTACTCTTTGCCGAGAGGGTCTCCTCGGCAAGATAGAAAAGATAAAGGTGCATTGCGGACGCAACGCGACAAACCCCGTCAGTGCTGCTCCCGTACCTTACAACCTGCCGAAGACGGATGTCCCTGCCGGTCTGAACTGGGATAAATGGCTTGGTCCTCTGCCTGCTTCTGTATGGTATCACCCTGACCTCGACCCCATCATCGACGAGGAGCACAACGAACAGCTGTGGGCATCCTGGCGCTGGTACAAGGAGACTGGTGGCGGACTGATGACTGACTGGGGCGCACACATGTTCGACATTGCCCAGTGGGCTATCGGCAAGGATGGCAACGGCGGCCCCGTCAAGGTCAGTCCTGCTGGCTATGGTCGCTATGAGCAACTTACCTTCGAGTATGACAATGGCATTATCGTTACCGAGGAACCTTACAACGGCGGCGAGCAGGGCTTGCAGATATATGGCGAGAACGGGTGGCTGAAGGTATGTCGCGGCTCGCTGCGTGCTTCTGATCGCAAGTTCGAGAAGATGGATCTCGGCATTGAGGCAGGAGCCTACGAGTCGCAGTCGGCACACCGTCGCATCTGGATTGATGCCGTCAAGGCACACGTCGACCCCAACTGTCCCGTAGAGACAGGACATACATCGTGCACCGTCTGCAATCTGGGCAACATTGCCATCCAGCTGGGACGCCCTGTCAGGTGGAATCCCATCGTGCAGAAGTTTATGGATGACCCCGAAGCGACAAAGCTGCTGCACTATGCTTATCGTGAAGGCTATACCTTGGACGTGTAGATTCGTTGCGTGCCATGTATTCTAATCGTCTTGGCTAATTAACAAAGCGAAAAGTTTGTCTAATTCAAAAAAAAGGCGTAACTTTGCACAGGTTTGACAAAAATGTGCAAAAGTGCGCCTCTTTTGTAGGGGTGAGACCATATAATTAATAATGTATAAACATCCAAATATAGACATTATGAGTTTAAAGATTGTTGTACTTGCCAAGCAAGTACCCGACACGCGCAATGTCGGTCCGGATGCCATGACACCCGAAGGCACCGTCAACCGTAGCGCGTTGCCTGCTATCTTCAATCCCGAGGATCTCAATGCCTTAGAGCAGGCGCTGAGGCTGAAAGACCAGTTCCCCGGCACGACCGTTACAGTCGTCACGATGGGACCCGGCCGTGCAGCGGAGGTGATTCGCGAAGCCATGTATCGCGGAGCAGACGGTGGCTATCTGCTTACTGACCGTGCCTTTGCCGGTGCCGATACGCTGGCTACGAGCTATGCGCTTTCTACCGCTATCAAGCATGTTTGTCCCGATGCCGACCTCATCATTGGTGGTCGTCAGGCTATCGACGGCGATACGGCACAGGTGGGTCCCCAGGTTGCTGAAAAGCTTGGGCTGAACCAGATAACTTACGTGGAGGAGATATTGAAGGTCGACACGCAGGCAGGCAAGCTTGCCATTACCGTAAAGCGTCACATCGATGGTGGTGCGGAAACCGTGGAGAGTTCACTCCCTTGCGTCCTGACCGTCAACGGCAGTGCAGCACCTTGCCGTCCACGCAACGTGAAGCGCGTCATGAAGTACAAGCGTTGTCTTGCTCCGATGGAATTGCCGCAGGGAACCGGCTTCGGCGACCTTCCTTACGCTGCAGAATACGAGAAGAAACCTTACCTGAAGCTCGGTCAGCTCAGTTGTGCCGACGTGAACGCCGACCTGCAGCAATGCGGCCTGTCAGGCTCTCCCACTAAGGTGAAAGCCGTAGAGAACATCGTCTTCAAGGCGAAGGAAAGCAAAGTATTGTCCGGCAGCGACGAGGATGTGAATGGTCTTATCCAGGAACTTCTCGCTAACCATACAATCGGATAGCCCCTCGCTCCCTTT
>JAFLUV010000055.1:0-8776 GCA_022508635.1 Prevotellaceae bacterium | reverse complement strand
TCTTATCCAGGAACTTCTCGCTAACCATACAATCGGATAGCCCCTCGCTCCCTTTAGAGATACCAAGAGGGTCGGACTGATTATGTAAAACAAAGGAAACAGAACACAGAATATGAATACATCTAATAATAGCAATCCACTTCCCCAGAATGGGGACGGAGGATCTGTCTTCGTCTATTGCGAGCTTGAAGGCACCAAGGTAGCCGAGGTGAGCCAGGAGCTTTTGACGAAGGGTCGCAAGTTGGCTAATACGCTAGGCGTGCAGCTCGAGGCTGTGGCAGCAGGCTACGGCATCACAGGAAACGTGGAAAGCCAGATTCTGCCTTACGGCGTGGATAAACTGCACATTTTCGATGCAGAGGGTCTTTCGCCCTACACAAGCAAGCCCCACACGGCAGTCTTAGTCAATCTATTCAAGCAGGAGCAGCCACAGATTTGCCTGATGGGTGCGGACGTTGTAGGTCGTGACCTTGGCCCGCGTGTCAGCAGCGCCCTGCACAGTGGTCTTACTGCCGACTGCACTGCGCTTGAGATTGGCTCGCACGAGGACAAGAAGGCGGGCAAGACTTACGAGAACCTGCTCTACCAGATTCGTCCTGCTTTCGGTGGCAACATCGTGGCAACCATCGTAAATCCTGAGAACCGTCCGCAGATGGCAACCGTCCGTTCCGGTGTGATGAAGGCTGAGGTGCTCGACCCGAATTACAAAGGAGAGGTCATCATTGAGGATGTGGCAAAGTTCGTGCCTGAGACGGAGTATGTCACCAAGGTGATCGACCGCCACGTGGAGGCAGCCAAGAACAACCTGAAGGGTGCGCCCATCATCGTGGCCGGCGGCTACGGCGTAGGTTCCAAGGAAGGTTTCGACCAGCTCTATGAGCTTGCCAAGGTGCTCCATGCAGAGGTAGGTGCCAGTCGTGCGGCTGTGGATGCCGGCTTTGCCGACCACGACCTGCAGATTGGTCAGACGGGTGTCACTGTTCGCCCGAAGGTCTACATTGCCTGCGGCATCAGTGGTGCCATCCAGCATGTGGCCGGCATGAAGGAATCGGGCATCATCATCTCCATCAACAACGACGAGAATGCTCCCATCAACGCTATTGCCGACTATGTCATCAACGGCACGGTGGAAGAAGTCGTTCCTAAACTCATCAAGTACTACAAGCAGAATAGTAAGTAATATGGCAAACTATTATAACGACATAAAAGAGATTAAGTTCGAGCTTGAGAACAGTCCGTTGATGCAACGTATTGTCGAGCTCAAGGAACGTAGCTTCGAGGATAAGGATCAGTACGACGAGGCTCCGCAGGACTATGCTGACGCTATGGACAGCTACGATCGTGTGTTGGACGTGGTGGGCAATATCGTGGCTAACGTCGTGGCTCCCAATGCTGAGGCTGTCGATGCCGAGGGTCCTCACTGTGAGGGTGGAAGAGTGCGCTATGCCTCAAAGACCTACGAGAACCTCGATGCCATGAACCATGCAGGGCTGAACGGCATGACAATGCCTCGTCGCTATGGCGGACTGAACCTGCCCGTTACGGTCTATACGGCTGCCAACGAGATTGTATCTGCCGGTGATGCCGGGTTTGAGAACATCTGGAGCCTGCAGGACTGCATCGAGACGCTTTACTGCTTCGGCAATGAGGAGCAGCGAGAGAAGTATATTCCCCGTGTCTGCAAGGGCGAGACGATGTCAATGGACCTTACGGAGCCTGATGCCGGCAGTGACTTGCAGAGCGTTATGCTCAAGGCGACTTACGACGAGGAGAACCAGTGCTGGAGACTGAACGGCTCGAAGCGCTTCATCACGAACGGCGACAGCGACATTCATCTGGTGCTGGCACGTTCGGAGGCAGGTACGCGCGACGGTCGCGGCCTTTCGATGTTCATTTACGACAAGCGTGACGGCGGCGTTGATGTGCGTCGCATAGAGAACAAGTTGGGCATCCATGGTTCACCGACCTGCGAGCTTGTCTACAAGAATGCGAAGTGCGAGCTGTGTGGCGACCGTAAGCTTGGCCTTATTAAATATGTAATGTCATTGATGAACGGTGCCCGTCTCGGCATTGCTGCCCAGAGTGTCGGCCTCTCGCAGGCTGCTTACAACGAGGCTGTTGCATACGCTCTCGACCGCAAGCAGTTCGGCAAGGCTATCATTGAGTTCCCTGCCGTGGCGGAGATGATCAGCAACATTAAGGCTCGTCTCGATGCCGGTCGTGCGTTGCTCTACCAGACGGCGCGTTACGTGGACATCTACAAGGCGCTGGAGGATATCAGTCGCGACCGAAAGTTGGAGGCCGATGAGCGTGCCGAGCTGAAGCAATACAGCCGTCTGGCCGATGCCTTTACGCCGCTGGCAAAGGGAATGAATAGTGAGTACGCCAATCAGAACGGGTATGATTGCATACAGGTGCATGGCGGTTCGGGCTTCATGTTGGAGTATGCTTGCCAGCGCATCTACCGTGATGCCCGCATCACTTCCATCTATGAGGGCACTACGCAGTTGCAGACTGTTGCTGCCATTCGCTACGTCACCAACGGCTTCTATTCGCAGGTCATCGGGGAATATGCCCAGCAGCCTGTTAGTGCGGAGCTGGAGACGACGAAGGCTCAGGTGAAGACGATGGCCGAGAAGTTCGATGCCTGCACGGCTGCTGTCAAGGAGGCTGGCGACCAGGATCTGCTCGACCTCTGCGCACGTCACCTCTATGAGATGGCTGCCGACGTTATCATGTGCTACCTGCTGATGCAGAATGCTACGAAGTCGCCCGAACTATTTGCCGAGAGCCTGCGCAACTATGTGCGCCTTGCTGAGTCGGAGATTGAGAAGCACAACTGCTGGATAAGGAACACGCTGAAGGGCTAAGGCTCTTTTGCCCTTCCAGGGAGCTCAGGAGGATGTCTCAGGACTGCGATTCCAGGGACATCCTCCTTTTCCTTTGCACTTTTAGGAGGGAAGAGAGCCGGAATGTGAGAAATAATTCCTATCTTTGCAGTCTGCTGGGCGAGAGTGCCTGCATCCTTTGCCAGACATGCGGGAATCGTGCAAGAACGATCTGTAATAGTGTCAAAAGACAATCGTTCCGATCGTGTGGCTAAAATACTGACGATCATGTGGTTACAATCCTGCCGATTGTGCGGTTACAATCCTGAGGATTGTGGGGTCAGAGTCCTGAGGATTGTAGGGTCAGAATCCTGAGGATTGTGAACCGACATTCTGACGGAATGATTTCGGCCATTCGGCAGGATTGTTGCGACACTCTGCAACGGAAGCTTGGATGCGTTTCGCAGGACCTTGGCAGACGAATAGGACGAATCTGCAAAACTATGAGAAGATACTTTACGACATACGTGCTGGCAACCATCGTTGCAATATTGGGCGCTTCTTGCAGCAAGGAGGCTCATGCACAAACAACATCGCAGGATATGACTGAAATCTACATTACTATTGACGGGAAGACCATGCCCGTCCGACTCGTCGACAACGCTGCGACGCGAGAACTGACGACCGTGCTCCGGGAGTCTCCCATCACATACGAGGCCGATGACTATGGGGGCTTCGAGAAGGTGGGCATGCTGGGACGTTCGCTGCCTACAAGCAATTCGCAGCTGACGACATCGGCTGGAGATGTCATCCTCTATAGTGGCAACCAGATTGTACTCTTCTATGGCAGTAATTCCTGGAGCTATACACGATTGGGGCGCATCGATTGCCCTTCGATTGACGAACTGAAGGCATTCCTCAAGGCTGGCGAGGGGCGTATCAGCGTCACATTGTCCGTGTCAAAGTCTACTGGCGTGAGGCAGATTCCGGACTCCGTTCGGCTGACTGGCAAGCCTTATGCTCTCGACGGCACGGAACTTCTTCGGGAACCATCGAAGGGAGTCTTTGTGAAAAACGGCAAGAAGATCATAAAATAGGATGAGGCATCTTCTTTTCTCTTAACCGTATTGTTTACGGCGAGTATGACGACATTGGCGAGAAATACGCTTTCGGAGCCCCGGTTGCTGCCGTGCGCTTGTGCCTGTGTCCGAAGTACTTGACTGGTTCTGCTCCAAGGCTTCGGCATAGGGTAGGGCAGTGTCCCCCTGACAGGCTTGAAAAGAGCCACGCTCAAATCTCCTGAGAACGGGGATTCAAGCGTGGCTCTTTTCGTTTGTCTGGCATCAGCTTGCTATATGTTCCTGATGCTGTTTGGTTGGGCTATCCGGTTTCGAACCAGAACTAAGACGACCAAAATGTCTTGTGCTACCATTACACCATAGCCCAATCCAATGGGCAAACTTTTTATTGTTTGCGGAGCGAATTTTGATTTTCGCGATGCAAAGGTACGGTAAATAATTCAAATATCAAAGTAAATGAATTCAAAATTATATGCTGTGCCTTGCTTTTTTTGCCTGGGTTGTCAGGCCGGTCCGTCCTTCTTTCCCTTTTTCATGGAAGGTCCGGTTTCTTATTTTGCCGTAAGCAGGAAGTACTTCTTCTTGCCTTGCTGGACGAGGAGATACTTGTCGTTGATGAGATCTGCTTCGCAAATTGTCTGGTCGAACGAGGTTAGCTTCTCCTTGTTCAGGCTGACGCCGCCGCCTTGTGTGAGCTTGCGCATCTCACCCTTGCTGGGGAAGCACTGCGTGTGCTCTGCAAAGAGATCGACAGCTTTGACACCTTCGCCAGAGAGCAGCGCACGGTCTATCTCGAACTGAGGCACGCCGCTGAAGACATCAAGCAATGTCTGTTCGTCCAGCTTCACGAGACTCTCTTTCGTGCTCTTGCCAAAGAGGATGTTGCTGGCCTCGAGTGCTGCCTCATAATCTTCACGACTGTGTACCATGACGGTCAGTTCCTCTGCCAGACGCTTCTGCAACGTGCGGCGACCGGGATCCTGTCTGTGCTCCTCAATGAGTGCATCAATGGTCGGCTTGTCGAGCGACGTGAATATCTTGATGTAGCGTTCTGCATCCTCGTCTGCCACATTGAGCCAGAACTGGTAGAAAGCATAGGGACTGGTACGATTGCGGTCGAGCCAGATATTGCCCTTCTCCGTCTTGCCGAACTTCTTGCCGTCTGCCTTCGTGATAAGCGGGCAGGTCAGGGCAAAAGCCTCGTTCTCGCCACCCAGCTTGCGACGAATGAGCTCTGTACCTGTCGTGATATTGCCCCACTGGTCGCTGCCACCCATCTGCAACTTGCAGTTCTTCGTCTGGTAGAGATGCAGGAAATCATAGCCCTGCAGGAGCTGATATGTGAACTCTGTGAACGACATGCCATCCTGGAACTCACCGTTCAGGCGACGCTTCACGCTATCCTTTGCCATCATGTAATTTACAGTGATGCACTTGCCAATCTCGCGAGCGAAGTCAAGGAAAGTGAAGTCCTTCATCCAGTCGTAGTTGTTGACCAGCTCAGCTCGGTTCGAAGCATTGCTTTCAAAGTCGAGGAAACGTGCCAGTTGTTCTTGTATGCAAGCTACGTTGTGGCGCAATGTCTCCTCATTGAGCAGGTTACGTTCCTGACTCTTGCCGCTGGGGTCGCCTATCATTCCGGTGGCTCCGCCGACCAGTGCGATGGGCTTGTGACCGCATCTCTGCAGGTGGCGTAGCATCATCACGCCGCACAAGTGGCCGATATGCAGGCTGTCTGCCGTCGGATCAATGCCGACGTAAGCCGAAACTTGTTCTTTCTGTAACAATTCTTCTGTGCCTGGCATCATCTGGTGGATCATGCCTCTCCATTTTAGTTCTTCAACAAAGTTCATCGAATTATCTATTGTTTTGTCATTAACTATTAGTTGGTTCTGCTCTCGCGACTGCAAAGGTACAACTTTTAAGTGAAAGGGTAATAAATAAAAGGCGAAGAAATTTTCTTCGCCCTTAAACTTTGTCGCTTTTGATGTCCATCAGAATTGTTCCAGATAGGCTATGCGTTTTTCCGTGCTTGGATGGGTACTGAAAAGGCGACTCATCGTATTGGTGAAGCTGTTGGCAAATGCGGGACGTACAATGAATAGCTGTGCCACATCCTCACGGTTGACGTTTCCCAGTCCCGGGTCGCTCGATATCTTGCGAAGGGCAGAAGCCAATGCCAAAGGATTGCCGCAGAGCTCTGCACCTCCTGCGTCTGCCATGTATTCGCGTTTGCGACTAATGGCAAAGCGCGTGAGTAATGTGAAGAAGTATGCCACGGCAGTCAGTGCGACAGCTACCAACATGACGACGATGACAGCTGTGCCACCGTTCTTGTCGTCGCGACTGGTGCGACGGTTGCCTCCACCGAAAACGGATATGTCCCAAAGCAAGCGTATTGCGATGCTCAGTGCTGCGCTCACGATGCCAACGAACACGATGCTTACAATGAGGACGCGCGTATCCCTGTTGCGGATGTGTGTCAGCTCATGGGCGATGACACCAGTCAGTTCCTCGTCGTTCAGGCGGTTGCAGATACCTGTCGTCACGGTTACGGTATAGCTTTTCTCGTCAATGCCGCTGGCAAAAGCGTTGAGCTGCGGGTCGTCAATGACGTTGACCTTCGGCATAGGCATGCCGCACGCTATTGTCAGGT
Organism: Prevotellaceae bacterium; assembly: GCA_022508635.1. GTDB lineage: Bacteria > Bacteroidota > Bacteroidia > Bacteroidales > Bacteroidaceae > Physcousia. The sequence goes on along the minus strand of JAFLUV010000055.1, from coordinate 2,213 downwards.
TCTCTACGATGTTGTAGACACGCGGATTCTCTCTGCGCTCCAGTGGACGAGCTCCCGTGGCATGTCGTATGATGCTGGTATTGGCAAAGTAGGAGATTAGGAACCAGATACCTACAATGCCTATCACCCATGGTATTGCCATGAGGAAGGCTTCGCCTGTCGCAACCGTGTCGACGGTCATGCGCGTGCTCTGGTAGCCGTCCGGCACTTCATGCATGTTCATGAATGCCAAGAAAGCATACACCAGCCCTAAGATGATGCAGGGAAAGGTAATCAGTAGCAGGATGCTCCTCAGGTTGTTTTGCACCTGCTGCGTGTGAATACCGACGTATCTCATCAGAATTTGATCTCGGGGGCTTTGTCTAACACTACTCGCTCTGCATCGCCAACGTCAAAAAGCGGCTCTGTGTGGAAACCGAACATGCCAGCAAAGAGTACGGCAGGGAAGCGTTGAACACCATTGTTGAGCTCCTTCGTGGCACTATTGAAGTAGCGGCGTGTGGCAGCGAGCTTGTTCTCGATGTCGCTGATTTCGCCCTGCAACTGCAAGAAATTCTGGTTTGCCTTCAGGTCGGGATATGCTTCTGCCACGGCACGCAGGTTCATCATGGCGTGTGTCAGTTCATTATTGGCTGTAATCTTGTCGTTAATGGTCGATGCACTCATGGCAGCAGTACGTGCAGCAGTTACCTTCTCCAACAATTCTTTCTCATGTGTGGCATAGCCTTTTACGGTTGCTACAAGCTGCGGGACGAGGTCGTAGCGCTGTTTCAATTGCACGTCGATGTTGGCAAAGGCGTTATCGCGATTGTTGCGCAGGGTTACCAAGTTGTTGTAGATGCCGATGATACAAATAATAAGCAGTACTACGACTGCTATTACTACAATGATTGTTGTGTTCATAGTGTTTTTTATCAGATTTTGTTTTACTACTTCGAAAAATTATAATGCAAAGGTAAGCAAAAAAGACGTAATGCGAGATACAATGCTCTTTGAAATTGATAAAGATTGAAGGTTTCTGTCCCTTTTTAGCATTTTTTTGCAGTTGAAAGTGTCTTGTTAAACAAAAAAAGTGCTACCTTTGTGCGCCAAAATTAGTCGTATATAATATATAAGGTATATGAGACAGCTTAAAATCACCAAAAGCATCACCAGTCGTGACAGTGCATCGCTTGACAAGTATCTTCAGGAAATAGGCCGTGAGGCACTGCTTCCTGTGGAGGAAGAGGTTGAACTTTCGCAGAGAATACGCAAGGGCGACCGTCGTGCCCTCGACAAGCTGGTGCGTGCCAACCTCCGTTTCGTTGTCAGTGTGGCAAAGCAGTACCAGAACCAGGGACTCTCCTTGCCCGATCTTATCAACGAGGGTAACGTGGGGCTGATAAAGGCTGCCGAAAAATTTGACGAGACGCGTGGTTTTAAATTCATCTCCTATGCCGTGTGGTGGATACGCCAGACCATCTTGCAGGCTCTCGCCGAGCAGAGTCGTATCGTGCGCCTGCCCCTCAATCAGGTTAGCGCAGTAAACAAGATAACGAAGGCGATGACGAAGTTCGAGCAGGAATTTGAACGTAAGCCCAGTGCCGATGAACTGGCAGAGCTGGTCAACGAACTGCCCGAAAAGATTAACGACTCATTGCGTGCCAGCGGCCGCCACGTCAGTGTGGATGCTCCCTTCGTGGAAGGCGAGGAGAACAGCCTTCTGGATGTCATGACCAACCCAGATTCGCCCATGGCGGACAAAGGACTGGTCAGCGAAAGCCTGTCTACGGAGATAGACCGTGCACTGGGTATCCTCAACGAACGCGAGAAGCAAATCATCGAACGCAGCTTTGGCATCAATAACCAGCCGGAGATGACTCTTGAAGAGATAGGCGAAACTTTCGGCTTGACCCGCGAGCGTGTTCGTCAGATTCGCGAGAAAGCCATCCGCAAGCTTCGTGCCGGCAGTCGTAATAGCCTGCTCCGCTCATATCTGGGGTAGTGCTCTTTGCGCTTGTCGCCACAAACAGACAGTAATAGAAACTTAAGCGCCCAATGCTTCTCTGAGAAGCATTGGGCGCTTAAGTCATAATCCCTATAAACGTACTTTAGCACCTGCTAAAAATGTAAAATTTTCGGCCTAATATGCAAATGGGAGGATAAAAGTTGTGGTAAATTATTGTTTATTAGTACCTTTGTGTCATTTAACTCATAACTATGCAAAAAATGCT
>JAFLUV010000054.1 GCA_022508635.1 Prevotellaceae bacterium | reverse complement strand
CGGCGTATACTTCTTGCCCTTATACTCGAACTCGGTCGGGCATTTGCCGAAGTAGCTGTCGAGCATTGCCTGATGTGCTTCCTTCCACGCCTTCGGATAGATTTTCTTGGCACCCGACGTAGCAATGGATTTCAGGTAAGCCTCCATCGGCGGAAAGAACTGACTGAAATTGAAGAGAGAGTCGCCATAGCCAGTGATGGGATAAGGCATCAGCCCCTCGGGGACAAGACCATAGTGTTCCATACAGTAAAGGGCATCCTCGAACGAACCGCCCTGGCTGAAGCTGGCATCGCCGTGAGTACGAACGTGTTTGTCGGCACGGTCGACGTAAGTCTTGCTAATCAGGAAAGACTCACAAAGGTCAAGATCGTCTTTCATCTCCGGATGCTTCTTGATAGCCTCACTCTCCAAGAATGCCAGCGAAGAATAGCTCCAGCAGGTGCCACTGCTGTTCTGGTTCTTGATGCTGGTAACAGGGTTTTCAATGATGGTGGTGAAAGTGAGGGTATCCTCCGTAGCTTCTTTCTTCCCGTCCTCTGCAAAAGCAGGTGTTATGAGCAGGGTTGCTGCTGCAAATGCGATTAATTTGTTCATTTAATAATAAAGATTTAGTAGTTTTGTATATCGTTAAGATGGTAGGGGATTCTCTTTTCTCCTAAATAGCGACAGCCGTCGGCAGTGATGAGAATATCGTCCTCGATGCGTATGCCGCCGAAGTCCTTGTAAGTCTCAAGCTTGTCGAAATTGAGAAATTGTGCGCAGTGTCCCGTGCTGCGCCATTCGTCAATGAGCGCCGGAATGAAATAAATGCCGGGCTCGTCTGTGACGACAAAGCCCTCCTGAAGGCGGCGTCCCATGCGCAGGCAATTGGTGCCGAACTGTTCCAAGTTAGGCCGAACCTCATCATCGAAACCCACGTAGGTCTGACCGAGGCCTTCCATATCGTGAACGTCCATGCCCATCATGTGCCCCAAGCCGTGTGGCATAAACATGGCATGAGCACCGGCACGGACAGCCTCCTCCGTGTCACCCTTCATCAATCCGAGTTCCTTAAGGCGTTCTGTCATAAGGCGGCAGACACCGAAGTGTACGTCCCACCACTTCACGCCAGGGGCAGCAAGCGTCAGGGCATAGTCGTGACAATCTTCTACGATGCTGTAAATCTCACGCTGACGCTGGGTGAACTGTCCGCTGATAGGTGTCGTTCGGGTATTGTCGCTACAATAGTTCTCATTGGTCTCTGCTCCGGCATCACACAGGAACAGTCGTCCTGCCTCAAGAGGGCGAGGGCTAGGATAGCCGTGCATAATCTCGCCGTGCATCGTAACGATGCTGGGGAAGCTGACCATACAGCCACGACTACTGGCAATGCCGCTTATCGTGCCTGCTATCTCTTGCTCTGTCACACCCTCGCGGCACATGCGCATCGCCGTAGTGTGCATCTCATAACCGATGGCACAAGCACGCTCTATTTCTGCAATCTCGCCTGCGCTTTTTACGGAACGCTGGTCGACGACGGCTTTGATGAGCTCCACACTGGCGGCTTCCCTCTGCTTGGAGGGATGGATGTCCAGCATATCCATAAGCTGAATCATCGTGTCGTGGCGGTAAGGTGGCAGGAAGTGAATACGCTGACCACTGGCTTTGGCTTTCTTAATGAAATCCGACAATGCCGTCATTGTCATGGAATGTGCCACGCCAGTCTCCGCTGCCATGTCTGCTACACTGTCGACACTGCCGAACCAGACAATGTCGTCAATGTCAATGTCGTTGCCAACAAGATACTCCTGGTCGTTGTCTACGTCAATGATACCTGCAAGCCCTTCACGATGCAGTCCGAAAAAATAGAGGAACGAACTGTCTTGACGGAAACGATAAGCGTTGTTGGGATAATTGGTAGGCGAATCATTATTGCCCATGAGCAAGATAATGCCTGAACCTATCCGTTTTTTAAGCAGCCTTCGCCGCTCAATGTATGTAGTTTTATCAAAAAGCATAATGCCATTAATTTAGTTTAGTTAGTATTCTTCTTTTACGTGAGAGGCAGCGACGATGTTCTCTGCCGCATAACGGATGACTTTGAGCGTTGTCGTGTCGCAGGCAAAGACTGCATTGAGCCCCTGCTCTTCTTGTGCCGGGTCGCCTACATAGTCGTCCCAGCGTTGCCAGCGACGGTGTTTAGGCTGAGCATAACCGCCCCATGCCCAGAAACAACAGCCGGAAAGCGTTCCTCCTATGGACTTCTGAAGTAGACCTAAAACGTAAGCATAATACACATCGCGCCCTATTGTCGGTGAACCCGGCTCAATGAGATAACCATCGCGGGGATATCCGAACTCCTCCAATACCATCGGCTTTTTTAGATCTTTCACAGCATTCCAGCAAGCATCGATATAAGCACGGGTCTTCTTAGCAGCATTTGCCACACTGTCTATCGGAGACTTCTCTCCATTTTTCTCCAAGCCTATCTCAAGCGGACCGCTTGCCGGACCGATCCAGTGCCAATTGTAGGGCCAAATATGTATGCAGACATAGTCTATCTCAGGGAAGGCATGAATTTGTCGGAACAAGTCGGGGTCTTCTTCACAGCCTACGATGCCTTCGCTTCCCGTTGTAACGAGATGGTTGCTATCGAGGCTCTTGATGAGCTTTGCCTGCGATTCAATCCACTGGGCAAAGCAGGCTTTTGTCACAGAATCACGTGCAAAGGCACGAGGCTCGTTGGCAAGTTCCCAAGCCATAATGGCAGGCGATTCAGTATAAGGCTGACCAGTGACAGTGTTCACACGCGAAACAATGAAACTGACATGATTTTCTGCCATTGCCTTGGCACTATCATTCTGTACGAACTGGCTGTGATAGCGTTCGGCTGTACTCCAGTCCGACCAGTCAGGCACTGGGCCACAACCTGCCCATTCGAGGTAAGCACCATATCCTCCGCTCCACTCCCAAGCATTGTTAAGGAAGAGTACTGCCGTCATGTTACGCTTTTCAAGTTCTGCTATGAGGTAGTCAAGACCGCGCAGAATGGTGTCATTATAAATGCCTGGCTCTGGTTGCAAAATGGGGAGGACGTGCGAGGGCACCGTGTCGGGACCTTCGCCACCTACCAGGACACGAACGTTGCTGATACCTACTTCCTGCATCAAGTCAAGTTCTTTCTGGAGGCGTTCCCGATTGCCCCCCTGACCTTCGGAAGCTAGCACGGCACCGAACCAAAAATTAGTGCCAATGAATTTGTATTCTTCTGTTCCGCGATAAAACTTTCCGTTGTGTGTCGTTACGAACTCCGAACTCTTTACTTTATCACTTTGGCATGCATAGAAGCTTGCCAAAGCAAGTATAACGAGGATATTGGCGAAATGTTTCATCATTATTTGAAGCCGTTCATTTTACATCAAGATCGTTCTCAGGAAATGGAAAAAGTCAGATAATAATCTTGCTCTTATGGTAGTTATCGCGGAAAGCTGTCGGCGAGCAGCCTTTCTTCTTCTTGAAAATGCGGTTGAAGTTGCTGATATTGTTGAAGCCACAATTGTAGCATATCTCTGCTACATTTGTATTGGTATCTACCAAAAGGCGTGCCGCATAACCAAGTCGGATGTCTATCAAATAGTCTGATACCGTCTTGCCTGTGCGCGTGCGGAAAAAGCGACTGAAAGCTGCCGGCGTCATGCCTGCTATGTCTGAAAGCGTCTTAAGACGTATCTCTTGTTGGAAATTCTGGTCGATATATTCTTCTACATTACGGACACGACGGCTCTCTGGGGCATTTTTTACATTGGCAAACGTCTTGCTTGCCAGCAAATGGGTACAGTCTTGAAGCGAGAGTTCGTAGAGAATCTCCAACAAGGAAAGCATGCGATAGAAACCCGGCTGTGCCGATGTAATACCTGTTATCTTGCCATAAAGCTCCATGATAGCAGGCAATTCAAAAGCGATGCCGCGTTTGGCGTTCTCGAAAAGGGCACGCAAACTACTGAGCTGGTTCTTCTGCAAGAATTGCTCGCCAAGCAAATCGGGCGGGAACTGTATTGTTATTTCGTGAATAGAATGACTCTGGCAATCATACTGATCCCATGTGTGTTCCAGCCCGCTGCCAAGAAGGACCAGATCATACTTACCGAGTACCTCGATACTGTCACCAACGATACGACGCGCTCCATCGCAGTGCTCTACAAAATTCAGCTCCATTTCCTCATGCTTGTGCAAGGGATAGGTGAAGGCTTCCTTGTCTCGATCCACCATTAGGAAGCAATCCTTCTCACCAAGTGGCGTAACCTCAGTAATCACTTTGTCTGTCATGGTAATGAGATGTGTTTTCTTCTTTTTGCGGTGTAAAAGTACACTTTTTTATTGAGAACTACAAGTTTAATGATAAAGAAATGTCAGAAGAAATGCATTACACCACTTGCAGGTCTTCCCGCAAGGAGTTCCTGTCGCATGAAATCCATGTAGGGAGCTACATGTTGGAAATAGATGCGGTAACCAGCACATAGATAGTTAAGACCTGGCTCACCGTCGGCAGTATGGAGGAACCGCAAACGAGGACATTCACCATGACAGGCTTTGAGCCACTCGCATTGACGACATTGACGGGGAAGGGCTTTCTTCTTCAAACGGCTAAAACTATTCTGCTTAGTACCATAAAGCATTTGCGGCAAGCCATTCGTACGGATGTTACCTAATTTATATTGTGGGAAGACGAAGTGATCACAGGAATACACGTCGCCGTTCTGCTCCATGACGACCGCATGTCCGCACTCTTCAGCATAGATGCAAATGCCGGGTTCAACCCCCATCCATCCAGCAAGGGTAGCATCAAAAAGCTGTACAAAAATCTCGCCCACATCGTGGTGTACCCACTCGTCAAAAATTGTACACATAAAATGCCCCCATTCTTCAGGGCGAATGCTAAAAGGTGCAACAGGACTATCCTCATCGAAAAGATGAGCAAGATGTCTGCCATCACTATGCTGATGAATACGTTCAACAACAGGACTTATTTGTAGATACTTGCAATGCAGTTCGTCGCGAAAAAAATGGTAGAAGGCAAGAGGATCTTCTGCATTGAAATGGTTAGCAGTTGCCATAGCATTCCACTCTACGTTGTATTCATTCAAGAGTTGGATGCCGTTCATTACTCTTTCCCATGTTCCTTTCCCTTGTGCATCAAGACGATAAGCATCGTGCTGTTCCTGTGTTCCGTCAATGCTGATACCCACGAGCCAGCCTTCGTCGTGAAGGAATTGGCACCATTCTGGCGTAAGGAAAAGTCCATTGGTCTGGATACTGTTGCTTATACGTTTGCCTCGCCCATAATATTGTTGCAGACGCACTGCCTGCTTGTAAAAGCTAAGCGGTTTTAGCATGGGTTCGCCCCCGTGCCAAGTGAAGAGTACATCTGGCGTCTGTTGCAGTTGGATGTAGTCGCGAATGTACAATTCCAAAAGTTTGTCGGTCATCCCTTCTTGCTGACGAGCAGACAAATGTTGCTTCTCCAAATAGTAGCAGTACTGACACCGTAAATTACATCGCGGTCCAATAGGCTTTGCCATTACATAGAGCGGACGACTAAAAGGAAAGATGGTACTACTCATAATATCTTCTTTGAAAGATAGCGGACAGGATACCATATTGCAAGCCAACCGACGGCAAGGACGGTGGCGAGAACAAGCAAGATATCAGTCAAGTAAACGCTTACGGGATATGCCTCTATGATGAAGCTACCTTCACTGTCTCCCATACTTATCAATCCATATTCTTGCTGTATCCAGCAAAGCAAAACACCTAAGGCAAGACCAAGCAATGCACCTGTCAGACTGATAATGTGTCCTTCGAGGCGGAAGATGGTGCATATCTGTGCATCGGTAGCGCCAATGTTTTGCAATGTTCTGATATCCTGCTGTTTGTCTATCATGAGCATTGAAAGCGAACCGATGATGTTGAAGCATGCAACCAACAGAATAAAAGAGAGGAAAAGATAGGAAATGAATTTTTCGATGCGCATGACACGAAAAACATCGTTCTGTTGTTCATAACGATCCTCCACCTTGAAGCGCTTGCCCAATTGTGCCTGCAATTGTTGCTTTACCTTATTTATATCACTGCCATGCTTAAGCTTCAGATCCACGGACGATACTCTGCCCTGGCGGTCAAAAAGACGCTGTGCAAATTGCAGACTTGTGAGGATATAGCTTCTGTCGTATTTAGCCTGCCGCACCATGAAGACCACGCCAGGACTTTGTAGCTCGTCATGGTTGAAAGAGGAGATAGGATTGCCTATGTTCACGCGTTCACCTTGCTTCGGAGCATAGACCTGCAAAGGGTTTTCGAAAGAGGTGGAAAGCCCAAGCTCTTGTGCCAATTGGATGCCTAGAACACCATATTCCAGCACATCTGCATGGAGGCAGAAAGAACCATCGCCGTAGAGAACATCCTCGATATTTGTTTGGCGAATGACGTTATCGGCCACACCCTTGATAGTTACTACGTGCTGTCGACCATCCTGCACTACGAGAGCTTGCCCTTCGAGTACGGGTGTAAAAACTTCTATCCCCTCGTTTTGCTTGAGCCAAAGCAAGGCAGAGTCTCTCAAACTGACAGTTTGCCCGTTGCTTGGCATGACACGAAGTTCAGGATCAAAAGCAGTAAAAAGATCGGCTACAAGATCCTGGAAACCATTAAAAACGCTTAGCGTGACCACCATCGCCATCGTTGCCACTGCTACACCAATCACAGAAATACCACTGATGATATTGATAGCATGGTGGCTCTTCTTAGCAAAGAGGTAACGACGAGCTATGAAGAGTTCGTAACTCACTTCTTTAGGAGTTTGTCAATGTGCTCCACATAGTCGAGGCTGTCATCGACAAAAAACTTCAATTCAGGGATAATGCGCAACTGCTTGCCTACACGGGTGCCGAGCTCGTAGCGCACCTGTCGTTGGTTAATGTTGATGTTTTTTACAATCTCCTCGGCCTTCCCGCTGGGAAAGACACTAAGATAGACACGACATTGGCTCATGTCAGGACTAATACGGCAGGCACTGACACTGACTAAGACACCACGCATAACGCTGGTCTGTTTTTGGAATACATCACTCAGCTCCTTTTGTATAAGGCGTGCTACTTTGTTTTGTCTAGTTGTTTCCACCTTAAATAATGTATACTATATTTTCTTTACCACTATTTTGTTTGGTTTAGTGGTAAGGGAACTATTCTTCGTTTTGAAACATTGGATCCCATGCTGGCAGACGGACGGGTTTCTGCTTCAGCATGTCAAGGACTGCATCTGGACAGTAACGGCGATTGACCACCACACGAAACATATATTCGCGGAACCATTCGTCTGTCATGATGATGTAGCCGTTCTGTCCGCTACCCGAACCCCAGCTGTTCTCTACCTTCCACTTCTTGGCTTTTTCCTCGTTATCAAGGTCAACAGCCATCAACGTCATAGCATGCGTGCTGCCGCTGTCAAAGGTTTCAATACGCTGCTTCTTATTCATGCCGAAGGTAGTACCAAAGAGACTATCATAGTCAAAATTATTGAGATCAGCGATACCTTCATTCCTGTCAAGAAATTTACCCACGTCGCAGCTAAAATACATCTGGCAACTGTCTTTGAGCGAGGCTATGGCAATGCTCTCCAGTTCTTCGATAGGCAGATTGAGATAGAGCCAGTTGTGCCCGTCGTAGACGTGGCGGTCATAGTCTATCTCATAGACTTTATTATAAGGGCGGCTCGGGTCATTCATTAGCATGACGTAGTCCTTGTTGAGGTCTTCGCCATCGTCAATGCAATAGGTCTTAAAGAAATCTTGTGGCGTGTAGGTCTTCTCTTTCCATGTGAATTGTGTGGGAGGCACACCATACGCCATGACAAGCATACGATAGACAGTACCCAGTTGTTCCACCTTGAGTGCTTCCAGCTGTTTCTCGCTCATACCTGCTTCGCTCTTCTCGCGTAAGGTGATGCCGAATTCACGAAGTTTTCTCTTCAGGTGCCCGCAAAATTCGCTGGTACTGTTGCTGACGTAAGTTTCTGGCATCACGTCAGCAGGCACTACACCATACTTCATAGCGAGGTCGGCAACGCCAGTATAGGTACCGCCGTCTGAAAGCGGGTGCATGAATAGCCAGCGCACTATCTCGGCATCAATGGGTTGCTTGCGCGTGTCAATGATGGCCTGCAAGAAAAGGTTGCTCTTCTCCAATTGATCGTAGAAAAAAAGATATCCTTGGCTAAGGACAAAATTCTGTGTACCAAGTTTGCGCATAGCACGACCTCTTAATACGTTCAGCCCAGTAAAAAGCCAACAACGACCGCTACTCTTTTGGTCGGTAATACCTGTATTCTTTACCTCGATGTTGAATTTCAGATCTTTTGCTCCAGCATTTTCTTGGTTGGTAGCTATTTTCTGCAAGCCAACATTGCTGATGACATTGCGGAGAGCCTTTTCTGTAGGTGTACCAGTATAGCTTCCTTCTAATTGCTTAAGAACTTCGGGTGTGATGCTCGTCTGTGCATTTATTTGTAAATAAAACGCTACGGCCAGCGAGCATAGAATTGCCTTTTTCATTGTCTTCCTGTGTTTTTTCTATCAATACACGTGCAAATTTACAAGATTATTTGTAACTTTGCAAGGAAACAGACGATTTTATTTCCTTTTATGCCTTATGCAGAGGGGAATCTGTGATAACATCGTAATATCGGCAATATGATTATGAGAAAAAGTAACTATGACAAAAAGCCCTGCACACGCGTTGATGGTTCGGTAGTGTGTGGTTGGGATCGTATTATTAGTACACTTGATGCGGTATGGGCTAATGAGTCCACATGGGTTATTGACCTTTACTGCGGCACTTATGAGGAAGACTTTATTAATGCCTTTGCCAAGACTGGGCGCAGAATCATCGATACGCGATCGCTGATGCGGCCGGAGCCAGAATTGCATCAGCTAACGGAACGATTTATGACGGATGATGTACTTTTTGGCTATATGTCGAACGTCCGTCTGGAGGAATATTTCGATGTAGCGAAACTATCAGATTTAAAGATCGGAACTGAAGAACTCTGCATCATCATAGGAACAGGCGCTGCGTTTGTGGCTCAATCTATCTTCTGCGTTCAGTCTCCTACTGTATGTTATGCCGACATGGCGCGTTGGGAGATTCAGCAACGTTTCCGTCGTCATGAGGTAAAGGCTCTTGGCATAGACAACCATGAGGATAGCCCATCGGTACAATACAAACGTGGCTATTTCAACGACTGGAATATCGTTGACCGCTACAAAGACAAGCTAATGCAGAACGGAAACATAGAGTTCTGGATTGACTCGAATCGTCGCGACGCTCCTAAGATGATTACTGATGCACAGATGAGGCAGGGCTTGGAGCGTACAGTCCATAGTCCTTTCCGTGTGGTACCCTTCTTTGACCCTGCGCCCTGGGGCGGTCAGTGGATGAAGGAGGTTTGCGATTTGCCTCGTGAAGAGGTGAACTACGGCTGGTGTTTTGACTGCGTGCCTGAAGAAAATAGTCTTTATTTAGAAGTCGATAGTGTGCTTTTCGAATTACCTTCACAGGATGTCGTATTGGCTCATACACGTGAACTGCTCGGTCAGCAAGTTTGGCATCGCTTCGGTAAGAGCTTTCCTATCCGTTTCGACTTCCTTGATACCATGCAGGGCGGCAACCTCAGTCTACAAGTACATCCCACCAATGAGTTCGCACAGATGGAGTTTGGCCTGCCATACACACAGGATGAAAGTTACTATCTGCTTGATGCCGGCAAAGATGCGGTGGTCTATCTTGGACTAAAGGAAGGCATTGACAAGGTGCAGATGATAGAAGACCTGCGTGCTGCCCAAAGGGGCGAAATCCTGTTCGACGCAGAGAAGTATGTCAATAAGCTACCTGCCAAGAAACACGATCACTACCTCATTCCCGCAGGCACCATCCATTGCTCTGGTCACGACAGCATGGTGCTTGAGATAAGTAGCACGCCCAGCATCTTTACCTTCAAGCTGTGGGACTGGGCACGCCTCGGACTGGATGGCAAACCGCGTCCAATCAATGTGGAGCGTGGCAAGTTTGTCATTCAATGGGAACGTACGACATCTTTTGTAAAGTCACAGATAGCGAATCATTTCGAGGTGATCTGTGAGGAGGATGGTATTAAGGAGGAGCGTACGGGACTGCATCCCAACGAGTTCATAGAGACACGTCGCCACACTTTCACACGTCCTGTAGAACATGACACAAGAGGCGGTGTGAATGTCCTGAATTTAGTGGATGGTGAGGCAGCTCTTATCGAGAGTCCGGAAGGCAATTTCGCTCCCTTCGAAGTACACTACGCCGAAACGTTCATCATACCAGCCTGCATAGGGCGCTACACTATCAAACCACTCGGTGGCGTGTGCATGACGATTAAGGCATACGTTCGCCCGAACCTGTCGTAATATAATATAATTATGTATATAAATAATAACATGTAAATTGCCCATGCCCCTATTTGCAATTCCCTCCTAAAGGGAGGGTTAGGGAGAGGGGTCATTGTTATGTTCAAGACTGATAAGAGAATCGTACTGACCCTTGACGCTGGTGGTACGAACTTTGTGTTTTCTGCGATTCAGGGCTACAAGGAAATTGTCGATCCTATCCGCCTCAGTGCCGTTGCTGACGACATCGAAGGTTGCCTCGATACGCTCAAGAAAGGTTTCCGCCTTGTTATGAAGAAACTTAGCGACACACCCGTTGCCATCAGCTTTGCCTTCCCCGGACCTGCTGACTACGAACGTGGTGTCATAGGAGACCTGCCCAACTTTCCCGCCTTCCGTGGTGGCGTGGCACTGGGTTCCTATCTACAAGGTGTTTTCCAAATGCCTGTCTTCATCAACAACGACGGCAACCTCTTTGCCTATGGCGAGGCTTTACAGGGATTGTTGCCGGAGGTCAATGCCGCCCTGGCAAAGGCAGGCAATGCACGCCGCTACCGTAATCTTATTGGTATCACGCTGGGCACGGGTTTTGGTGCCGGTGTAGTTATCAACGGCACGTTGCTTCGTGGTGACAACGGCTGTGGTGGTGACGTATGGTGCATGCGTAACCGCAAGTATCCCGAGCTGATAGTAGAGGAGAGTGTGAGTATCCGTGCCGTACGTCGCGTTTATGGCGAACTGTCTGGAAAGGCGATGGATGACCTGACACCCTACGACATCTTCCTCATTGCAGAAGGACAAAAGCCGGGCAACGCCAATGCGGCACGCCAGAGCTTCCACGAGCTGGGCATGATGGCAGGCGAGGCTATCGTTGCTGCCCTCAATATCGCTGATGGCATCGTCTCCATTGGCGGCGGATTGGCTGGAGCGGGCAAGTACATCATGCCTGGCGTGATGGAGGCTTTGCATGGCAGCGTTGGTACTTTTGCTGGTGCACGCTTCCCCGTCCTGCAAATGGAAGCTTACAACTGGGAAGACCCTGCCGACCGCCAATGGTTCCTCTCGATAGGAATGGATAGCGTCATTGTCCCCCGTACAGCAACCGCAGCACCCTATCTGCGTCAGCGTAGCATTTGTGTAGGATTGAGCAAGAATGGTGCCAGCACATCCATTATGTATGGCGCATACGCTTATGCACTTAACGAATTAGGCAAGTAATATGAACAACAAAAGACTTATTCCCGTCATGCTGTGTTTCTTCGCCATGGGCTTTGTAGACATGGTGGGCATTGCCAGCAACTATGTGAAGGAAGACCTCTGTCTCTCAGATTCGATGGCGAACACCCTGCCTTCACTCGTTTTCCTTTGGTTCCTTATTTTCAGCATTCCCACGAGCCTGCTCATGAACAAGATTGGGCGCAAGAATACCGTCCTGCTGAGTCTTGTCCTGACATTGGCGGCAATGTTGGTGCCTGTGTTCACACTCGACTTTACCATACTCCTCCTCTCTTTTTCTCTTCTTGGTATAGGAAACGCCATCATGCAAACGTCACTCAATCCGCTTGTCGACAGCGTGATGAAGGGCGGGGCATCGGCCGGTACCCTCACTTTTGGACAGTTCATCAAGAGTATCGCCTCTTTCCTGGCGCCTGTTATTGCCTCTTGGGGCGCTACCACCAATACTTTCGGCTACGGCTGGCGTGTCATCTATCCTATTTATCTGGCTGTAGGCATACTGACCACCTTGCTGCTCTTCGGTACCCGTATCAACGAGAAGCAGGCTGTACAGGAACAGAAGCCTGTCGGGGAACAATTTGCAGGGTGTTTTGCATTGTTGCGAGATCCCTTCATCCTGCTTTGCTTTCTAGCTATTATCTGTCATGTCGGTATTGATGTGGGAACCAGTGTCACTGCACCAAAAGTCCTGATGGAACGTGTGGGTGTGAGCCTCAACGAGGCTGCCATCATCAGTACCATCTATTTCGTGGCAAAGGCGGCAGGCAGCTTCAGTGGTAGTTTCATCATGAACTACGTCAAGGACTGGATCTTCCTACTCATCAGCGTTCTGATGATGGTTATGTCCGCTATTGGTCTCACTTTTGGACAAAGTGGCATGATCATCTATATCAGCGTGGCACTGATGGGTTTTGGTAATGGCAATCCTTTCAGCATCATTTTTGCCCGTGCGCTACAGGCTGCACCTGACAAGAAGAACGAGGTATCCGGCTTACTCATCATGGGAATTTTCGGTGGCACGGTGTTTCCGCTCATCATGGG